>NZ_JBHYGR010000086.1:24720-39980 GCF_042738155.1 Kitasatospora sp. NPDC059088
ACACTCCCCCATTCTTTTTTTGTGTTTGTTGGTGTGTTTTTGTTTTTTTTATTCCCCCCCCCCCCCCGCCCGCGCCCCCCCCCCCCGCCGGGGGCCCCCCCCCCCCCGGCCCCGCGCGCCGGGAGCCGTCCCGGCCCGCCGGGGCGTCCCGGCGATGCGGTAGCGTCGCCGACACCTCCCGAATGGCGGGCGATAACGCGGGATCGCGCTCCCGGTGCCGTCAGGATGGGAGCGAACCGTTCACCTCGATCCGCCGGGGGATCCCGTCATGCAGCCGCGAGTCTTCGCGATTCTCACCGCCGTGCTCCTGGGCGTCCTGGGCCTGGGCTCGGTGGCCGTCACCGACTGGAAGCCCGCCGCGGCCTCCGCCGCCCCGGCCGTCGCCGGTCCGGGCGCGGGTGCCGGCACCGGCGCCCAGCCGGTCACGGCCGGCGCCGCGAGCGCCACCCCGACCGGCGACCCGGCGGTGTGGACCCGCTCGACGCTGCGCAACAAGATGATGGCCGAGATGGACGCCACCGACCCCGGTGTCGCCCTCGCCGACCTCGACAGGATCACCAAGGAGAAGCCGTACACCGTGCGCTTCTGCCACCCGATCGCGCACGAGCTCGGCCACGCAGCGGTCAAGCGCTTCAACGCCGACTTCCAGAAGGTCATCTCCTTCCCGCACGAGACCTGCGCGGCCGGCTACCTGCACGGCGCGGTCGAGGAGATGCTCAACGCCTCCACCCAGCCCGAGGTGGACCTGCTCAAGCTGTGCGCCCCCAAGAACAGCGGCCCCTGCATCCACGGCGTCGGCCACGGCACCATGTTCGTCGCCAAGCAGGACGTCGCCAAGGCCCGCGACCTGTGCAACAAGTTCACCAGCGACCAGAACCGGATCCGCTGCTCCGAGGGCCTGTTCATGCAGCTCTTCGGCCCGGACGAGGAGGACGAGCAGGCCAAGGCCAACCTGCCCGCCGACAAGCTCGCCCAGGACCCGCTGTACCCGTGCAAGGACCAGCCCTCGCTGTTCCAGTCCGCCTGCTTCTTCTACGCCCCGACCTTCTACCTGTCCTCGCACGACTACCCGAACCACCCCGAGGTCTACGCCGACGCGCTCAAGTGGTGCCTCAACGGCAAGGCCAGCGGCGGGGCGGTGGACTGCAGCCGCGGGGTCGGCTCCCGGACCATGAAGTACAACCTGGACCGCGAGGACTGGGCCGCCCAGCAGTGCGCCACCGCCGCCGACGGCTGGCAGCGCAAGGCCTGCGCGGAGGGGCTGGTCAGCTACTACACGGTCAACTACACCGACGGCGGCGCGGCCGGGCGGCTCTGCGCGAAGATCACCAACAAGGAGATGCAGGGCTACTGCCGCTCCGCGGGCGGGCTGTCCGCCTCCCTCGACTGATCGTCCCCGTCCCACCCTCCGGGCCCGCGCCGCACGGCGCGGGCCCGTTCCGTAGCATCTGCTGATCACGGTGCGCCGAGGACGCCGCGCCTCCCCCGGTCCCCCGGCCCCTGGAGCACACCCACATGACCTCCGACGACTTCCGCGGCGCCGCCCACGCCGCCGCCGACCTGGTCGCCGACTACCTCGCCGAACTGCCTGCCCGCCCGGTCTGGCAGCCGATGGACGCCACCGCCCGGCAGGCCCTGCTCGACGCCCCGCTGCCCGCCGAGGGCCGCCCGCTCGCCGAGCTCGTCGAGGCCGTCGGGCGGGACGTCCTCCCCCACCCCATGGGCAACGGCAACCCGCGCTTCTTCGGCTGGGTCAACTCCGCGCCCGCCCCCGCCGGGGTGCTCGCCACCCTCGCCGCCGCCGCGATGAACCCCAGCTCGGCCGGCGGCGACCACGCCGACGTCCACCTGGAGCGCGCCGTGGTCCGCTGGATCGCCGAACTGGTCGGCTTCCCGCACCCGGCCGGCGGCGGACTGCTCACCTCCGGCACCTCGGCGGCGACCATCGTCTGCCTGGCCGCCGCCCGCAACCGGGCCGCCCGCCGGGCCGGCCACGACGTCCGCGAGGAGGGCCTGACCGGGCTGCCGCCGCTGGTCGGCTACGTCACCGGCGAGACCCACTCCTGCGTCCGCAAGGCCGCCGAGCTCCTCGGCCTCGGCAGCCGCCACCTGCGCACCGTCGCCACCGGCCCCGACGGGCTGCTCGACCCCGCCGACCTGCGCGCCGCCGTCGAACGCGACCGCGCCGCCGGACTGCTGCCCTTCCTGGTGGTCGCCTCGGCCGGGACCGTCGGCACCGGCGCGGTGGACGCCTTCGACCCGCTCGCCGACCTCTGCCAGGAGCAGGGCCTGTGGCTGCACGTCGACGGCGCGTACGGCGCCTTCGGCCGGCTCGACCCCGCCATCGCCCACCGCTACGCCGGCCTGGAGCGCGCCGACTCGCTCGCCCTCGACCCGCACAAGTGGCTCGGCGTCCCGGTGGACTGCGGCTGCGCCCTGGTCCGGGACACCGACGAACTGCGCGGCACGTTCAGCCTCGTCCCGTCCTACCTGCGCGACGAGGCGGCCGGGGAGCTCGGCTGGTTCTCCGAGTACGGCACCGAGCAGACCCGCCCGTTCCGCGCCCTCAAGGTCTGGGCCACCATCGCCCACCGCGGCCGCACCGGCCTCGCCCGGGACATCGCCCGGTGCACCGCGCTCGCCCGTCGGCTCGGCGAACTCGTCGAGGCCGACGAGGAGTTGGAGCTGCTCGCGGAGGTGCAGACGTCCATCGTGGCGTTCCGCCACCGGGCACCCGGGCAGGACGCGGCGGCCCGCGACGCCCTCAACCGCGAGCTGCCGGTCGCCGTCCAGCGGCGCGGCCGGGTCTTCGTCACCGGCGCCTTGCTCGGCGGGCACGAGATGCTCCGCACCTGCCTGCTCAACGCCGCGACCACCGAGGAGGACCTGCGCCTGCTGCTCGACGAGGTCCGGGCCGCCGCCCGCACGCTGCTGCCGTAACACCCCCGGACGGACCTTAACCAGCAGGTCACGGCCGGTTCGCGGACCGGAAACACCGAGCGGGCACGGTGGAGGGCATGGAGCACTCGAAGCCTTCCTTCCCCCGTGCCCCCCGCTGGCGCCGGGACACCGTCGAGCTCGCCGCGGTCTTCCTCTCCGTCACCGCGGCCGACCTGATCGCCAAGCTCGTGGTCGACGGCCCGGACGGCCCGGTCCTGCTGATCGGCTCGGCCGTCGCCCTGCTCGCCACCGCCCTGCTGCACTCCTGGTGGTCCCCCCACGGCCCGCCCCCGACCACGCTGTGGCGGGTCCGCACCACCGCCCTCGCCCACACCCCCGCCGCGCTCGCCGACCACCGGATCACCCTGCTCTCGCTCCACCGCCACCCCACGGCCGACGAGCTCTTCCTCCGGACCCCCCACTCCCTGGACCCGGCGGCCCTCACCGCCCTGCTCACCACCACCGGCCACACCGTCGAGGACACCCCGACCCGCATCGCCTGAACGGCCCGGGTGCAGTCCGGTTCAGGCCTCGACCTCGACGGCCGTACGAACCTCCGTGGTGCGCTTGGCCAGGTCGTCCGTGCTGGTCGCGCCCGACTCGTCGACGACCCCGCCGACCGTCGTCCCGTCCGCCCAGATGCAGATCGTCCGCTCCTCACCTGGGACGCCCACGACGGCGCAGTCCATCGCGCCGCCGAGCGGGCCGGCCGGGTAGTCCCGGCGGCTCCGGATCGGCTCGCTGTCCCTGGTCGTACGGGCGCCCCAGTGCGCGCCGAACTGCCGGTCCAGCTCTTCCCGGGCATCCGCGAAGCCGCCGGTCATCCCGACCACCCGGAGAGTGCTGCGACCCGAGCCGACGGGGCCGTAGCCCGCCACCTCGACGTCCCGGTAACGGCTCAGCGCGGTGAGGTTCTGGTGCAGGCGCCAGCGCTCGGCCGTGATCTCGTCGGTGTCCGGCAACCGCTCCTGGTCGCCGATCCGGTCCGCCAGGACGATCCGGTGCGAGGGCGGGGCGCCCGCGCCGGTGACGGCGGCGACGGTGAGCCCGGCGAACAGGGCGGCGACCACGGCTCCGCCGATCCAGACCTTGCGGGACACCGTGCGGTACCAGGGCAGCGGGGCCACCGGCTCCAGGGTGTTGGCCCAGATCGCCCGGAGACCGGTGGGTCTCTCGGTCGGCTCTTCGTTCTCCATGTCCGGCATGTCATCTCATTTCGCGTAAACAACAGCTCAACAGATCGCCGGATGATACGTCAGCACGCGAAGGGCCCGCACCAGCCTTCCGGGTCCGGCCAACGTTCACCGGGGCTTCCGTGCCCGGCCGCCCGGCGGACGCGCGCGCCCGGTCGGATGGGCCGACCGGACGACGGAACAGGGAGCGGGTGCGCAGCATGGATCGGCGGAGGTTCGCCGCGGCGGTGGCGGCGGGTGCGGTGGTGCCGGTGGTGGCCGGGGCCGGGCAGGCGCAGGCCGAGGGGACGGGCGGTCAGGAGGGCCTGCGGCGGCAGATGGTGAAGGCGCTGACCGGCGCGCTGGGCGACCGGGCGGCCGCCGAGGCCGAGGTGCCGCGGATCCTGGACGTCTGCTTCGACTGGGCGCCGCCGACGGTGGAGCCGGCGAAGGTCGACTTCCTGCTCGCCTACGCCTTCGGCAACCGCGCCCCGGCCGGCGGCGGGGACCCGGCCAAGGTGCGGTACGAACCGGGCCCGGTGAACCGGGAGTTGGCGGACACCGTGGCCAGGATCCACCGCCGCCGCAAGGTGCCGGTGTACGCCCAGTGGGAGATCGCCCACTTCCTGACCGACGTCCACGGGCTGACCGACGTCACCTCGATCGAACCGGTGGTCGCCCCGGACGGGACGATCACCTACCTGAGCACCTACGGCGTGGCCGCCCAGGTCGCCGCCGCCCGCAAGGGCCTGCCCGGCGGGATCGGCACCGCCGGGGTGGTCGGCTTCCGGGACCACGTGAAGCGCTGCGTGCTCACCACCCGGCTGGCCGGGATCGCCTCGGCGGGCGCCCCGGCCGGGACGGCGATGCCGGGGACGTACGACCCGCGGTCCGGCCAGGCCTGGACCCGCAGCCGCGAGCTCTACCTGGTGCACGACATGGCGGCGCAGTGGCAGCTGCTGGAGCAGCGGCTGGTGGCGGCGGCGGGCGCCTGATCGGGCGCCCGCCGCTCCTTGGGCGGGTCGGCGGGCCGCTCAGCCCCGGTCGGCCGGCTGCACCACGCACACCGCGTTGCCCAGCATGCCGCCGAAGCCGCCGAGCAGCGCACCGGTGACGCTCTTGCAGGCGGCCGCCTCCTGGGGGGTCTTCGGGCCGTTGTTGCTGCTGGTGTTGATGCTGGTGTTGTTGTTGCCGGTGCTGCTGTTGCCGGTGCTGCTGTTGCCGGTGCCGTTGGTGCCGGTGCTGCTGCCGCTGCCGGCGGCGGCCGCCGTCCCGGCGAGGGCGAGCGGTACGGCCAGCAGCAGGGCGCAACAGGCCGTGGCGAGTGCGGAGTTCTTCGCGAGCATGGGGGAGCCCCTTCGGATCGAGACGGGTTCGGCGGAAAGCCGAGCCATCCCTATCCGAAGGGGCTCCCGCGGTCACGGATCCTGGGCCATCCGTGAGCGTGTCCGCGTCAGCGCCCGGGCGTCACGGGGTGGGCCGCTCCACCGCCCGGATGGCGGCCGCGAGTTCGAGCACCCCGTGCTCCTTGAGCACCCCGTAGTGGTCCCCGGCCAGCTCCACCACGGTGGGCGGGGCGGCCGACCAGCCGGTGCTGCCCTCGATGAAGGAGTAGTCGTCGCCCGAGGCCTTGAAGACGGTCACCGGCGCCGCCAGCCGCCGCTCGGCCAGCTCGCGGAAGCTGTACTCGAACTCGTAGGTCTCGCCGACGATCCGGGTGATCCGGCGGATCACCTCCTCGTCCAGCGCGGGCAGCATCCGGTGCACCCCGGCGACGAACGAGGACTCGTCGACCGTCCCGGCCAGGCAGCGCTCCAGCTCGGGCCCGCTGATCGCCCCGGCGAACACCGAGAACAGGATGGTCACGTACGCCGGGTTGGCGTACGAGGACTCCCGGCCGTACTCCCGGCCGTCGGCCTGCCGGACCTCCGGGTTGCCCGGGCAGATCAGCAGCAGCTGTTCCACCCGTTCGCCGGCCTGCTCCAGCTGCCAGGCCGCCTCGAAGGCGACCCGGGCGCCGAAGGAGTAGCCCCACAGGGTGTACGGGCCCTCGGGCTGCACCCGGCGCAGCTGGGCGAGGTCGGCGGCGGCCGTCTCCCGGATGGTGGCGTACGGCGTCTCGCCCTCGTTGATGCCGTGCGCCTGGACGCCGTAGAAGGCACGACCGTCGCTCGCCTCCCGGCCGAGCAGCCGCAGGTTCATCGGGTAGCCGCCCAGCCCGGGCCAGCAGAACACCGGCCGGCCCTGCTGCCCCGAAGCGCCCGACTCCCCCGACTCCCCCGGCTTCCCCGGCTGCAGCGGGACCAGCCGTGAGGCCGGCGCGCCGTCCGAGGCCGAGATCCGGGCCGCCAGGTCCGCCAGCTTCGGGCACTCGAACACCACCTGGAGCGGCAGCGAGGTCCCGAACTCCCGGTTGATCCGGTTGACCAGCGCCACGGCGGTCAGCGAGTTGCCGCCGGCGGCGAAGAACTCGTCGGTCACCGACACCTCCTCGTACGCGAGCGCCTGCCCCCAGGCCTCGGCCAGCCACCGTTCCCGCGCGGTGCGCGGGGCGACGAACTCGCCGCGCCCGCCGTCCGCGCGGACGGCCTCGGAGCCGGCCAGCGCCTTGAGGTCGACCTTGCCGTTCGCGGTGAGCGGCAGGGCGTCGACGATCAGCACCCGGTTGGGCAGCATGTAGTCGGGCAGCAGGGTGGCGAGTTCGTCCTTGATGATCTCGGCCGGGCCCTTCATGTGCACGGTGTCCTCGTGCATGCCCTCGCTGCCGATCTGCTCCTCGCTCACCTTCCCGCCGAGGAAGAAGTACGAGGCGCCGGTGGCGATGCCCGCCGCGTCGAGGATCTCGTCGATCCGGCGCGAAGCGGGCAGCGGGTGGCCGGACTTGGAGCTGTAGCCGGAGGACATGAAGCCCAGGCCCAGGCCGTTGCGCTGGAGGTGGTGCAGCTTCGTGCCGAGCGCGACGTACTCCAGCCAGTCCTCGGCGGCCCGGCTGACCGCGGTGATGCCGAACGCGGCCCGGGCGTACACGGCCTGGTTGATCGCGATCACCTGCCGGGACTCCACCACCTCGTCCGCGACGCCGGTCAACTCGCCGTCGGCGTAGCGGTAGAGGCCGGCCGGCAGGCCGTCCACCCGGTCGCCGTGGGCCTGGACGTACAGCTCGGTGTGCTCCTCGGGGGCGAGGCCGCGGTTGCGGTCGACGGTGAAGCTGCCCAGGTAGTGGTCCTCCTCGGCGACGTCCAGCCGCTGCCGGACGGCCGGGTCGAAGCCCTGCGGGCGCACCTCCAGGCCGTACTCGGGCAGCACCTCCTCCAGCACGCCCAGCATGTGCCCGGTCTCGAACTCCAGCACCTCGCGGATGTTGTTCCTGTACACCGGCTCGATCGCCGCGGTCCGCCCGGAGAAGTGCAGCGTCAGGTACGGCTCCGGGCGGGCGTCGGCGGCGCCGACCCTGACCAGGGTGTGCTCGACCGGGTGGTAGTAGTACAGCCCGGCGGCCAGCCCGTCCAGGCCGCCGGTCTCCAGGTACAGCTGGGTCGCGTAGAGCGCGCCGGGCGAGGCGTAGGCGTACTTGGGCAGCAGCCGCTCCTCGCTGTGGAACTGGCCGAACCAACGCAGGATCCGGCCGAGTTCGGGGAAGCTCAGCAGGCCGAGCTCGCGGCCGAAGGGGCCGGCCGGGCGGGGGGCGAGCAGCGCGGTGAGGTCGTCCCGGGTGACCGGGCCGCCGTCGTAGAAGCGGTAGGTCTTGCGGGCGAAGACGGCCCGCCGCTGGGTCCCGCTCTCGCGCCGGCCGGGCAGTTCGACCTTCTCCCGGCCCGCCAGCCGGGCCGGGGCCCGCACCCCGGGGTCGGACAGCTGGGCCCGGACCTGGAGCCGGCTGGCCTTGGACTGGTGGTGGCCGCCGTGGTTGCCCTGGTCCATCAGGGCGGCCTCGCGCGGGTTCAGTTCGACGCAGGCGACCAGGTTCTGGTGGCCGGTGCGCGCGTCGGCGGTGACCACGGCGGCCGAGCGGCGGACCCAGGTGTGCTCCTCGATCGCCCGGGCGATCTCGTCCAGCTCGACCCGGTAGCCGCGCAGCTTGACCTGGTTGTCGACCCGGCCGGCGAACTGGAGGGTGCCGTCCGGGTTCCAGTGCACCAGGTCGCCGGTGCGGTACAGCTTCTCGGCCGGGGCGAACGGGGAGGGCACGAACCGCTCGGCGGTCAGCTCCGGCCGGTGCAGGTAGCCGCGGGCCAGCTGGACACCGCCGATGTACAGCTCGCCGACGTCCCCGAGGCCGACCGGGGCCAGCCGTTCGTCCAGGACGTAGCACTGGGTGTTGTCGACCGGCCGGCCGATCGGGACCGAGCCGGCGCCGTCGCCCAGCGCGGCCGGGTCGACCAGGTGGGCGGTGGCGTTGATGGTGCACTCGGTCGGGCCGTACAGGTTGACCAGCGCGGCCCCGGGCAGGGCGGCGGCCAGGTCGCGGGCCAGCCGCAGCGAGAGCGCCTCGCCGCCGGAGAACAGGCCGGTCAGGCCGGTGCAGTCGGTGAAGCCCTCGGTGTCCAGCAGGGCCTGCAGCAGCGTCGGCACGCACTGCAGGGCGGTCACGCCGTACCGGCGCACGGCGGCGACCAGCGCCTCCGGGTCCCGGTACAGCCCGGGCGTGCCGGCCACCACCCGGGCGCCGACGGCCGGGGCGAGGATCTCCCACTGGGCGGCGTCGAAGCTCATCGGGGTCTTCTGCAGCACGGTGACCCCGGGGGCGAGGTGCCCGGCGGTGTGCAGCCAGCGCAGCTGGGAGACCACCGCCCGGTGCTCGATCTGCACGCCCTTGGGGCGGCCGGTGCTGCCGGAGGTGTAGATCACGTAGGCCGTCGACTCCGGCTGCGCCCACTCCTCGGGCTGCCCGTGCGCCTCCGTCCGCTCGTGCGCAGGCGACTGCCCGTGCGCCGACGGCGCCTCCTCGACGGTGAGGACCGCGGTGCCGGCCGGCAGCAGCCCGGCCAGCCGCTCGCGCAGGTGCTCCTGGGTGAGGACGATCCGGGTGCCGCTGTCCTCGATCATGTAGCGGAGCCGGTCCTCCGGGTACTCGGGCGACAGCGGCAGGTAGCCGGCCCCGGCGTACAGGACGCCCCAGGCCCCGGCGACCAGCTCCACCGAGGGCTCGACGTACAGGCCCACGCAGTCGTCCGGGCCCGCGCCCGCGCCCAGCGCGCGCAGCCGCGCGGCCAGCCCGCGGGCGCGTTCGGACAGCTCCAGGAAGGTCAGGCGGCCGTGCTCGCCGACGACGGCCGGGGACGCGGGCCGGGTGCGGGCCTGCCGGTCCAGCAGACCGGTCAGCGCGGTGCCGACGGGTGCCCGGCGGGCGTGCGGGAGGCGGGTGGCGGGGTTGGCGGGGGTGCCGCCGGTGGCGGTGGTGGTGGCGGTGGCGGCGAGGTCGGTGTTGCGCATGGGAGAGCCTTCGGTGCGTGGACGTACGGACCCCGGCGGACCTGCTCACCAGGAGCGCCGGGTACGGACTCCACCGTCGGCCGCCCGCCGTCCCGACCGCATGAGGCACCGGTCTGGACCTGTGCCGGATCCGTCCCGGCGGGACGCCCGTGCGCGGTCGGGCATTCGTGCGTTCACGATCACGTAACCGGCCGGAAGCGAGCCGTCGGTAGCGTCGGACCCATGACGGCACCCCGCACCCGCCCCGAACGGTTCTGGCACCGGCCCTTCCGCAGGTCGAACCGCAGGTGCGCGGCGCCCGACGCCCAGTCCACCCGGCCGCCCGCGCACCCCGGCGGCCCGCACCGGCCGACCCGCGGCCACGCCGCTCCGGCCGCTCCGGCCGCAGAGGTGTCCCGGCTGTCCCTGCCGGACGGGACCGAGCTGCTGCTGCGCCCGGCCGGCCCTGCCGACAAGGCGGCGGCCCTGGCGATGCACGAGCGCTGCTCCCCCGCCGCGCTGCGGCTGCGCTACCACGGGCCGGTCCGCGACGCCGACCGCTACCTGGAGCACCTGCTGGACCCCCGGCACGGCCGCAGCCTGGTGGTGGTGGCCCCCGACGGGCGGGTCATCGCCCTCGGGCACCTGATGTGGGACGAGGACGAGGCGGAGCTGGCCGTGCTGGTCGAGGACGCCTGGCAGCGGCAGGGGCTCGGCCTGGCCCTGCTCCGGCGGCTGACCGCGCTGGCCCGGGCGGCCGGGATCGGCGCGGCGTACGCGGTGACCCAGGCCGCCAACACCGGGCTGATCGCCGCGATGCGCAGGCTGGCGGCGCCGCTGGACTTCCACTGCGAGGACGGCACCCTGGTGATCACCGCCACCCTCGCCGCCGGGGCCGCGCCCGCCACCGCCTCCGCACCCGTTCCGGGCCGCTGATCATTTCTTCACGACATCCTTACCGGCTGCTCCGGGAACCCGGGGCAGCCGGTGAGGCGTCCTTCCCCGCAGCAGGGGTCCCTCCGTACACCGCCCTCCTTGACGGGCCGTCAGCAGCCCCCGCAGCGGCGTCGCAGCTGGCGGCATGGGGTCCGGATCGTCCGGCCGGGCTACGGAGTCGGTAGGCTGGCCCCGTCCCCGCCGCCCGACGGCCCGTTATCCGGCCGACAGGTGGTGCCGCAGCAAGGAGGAACCACTGAGCATGGCAGGCACCGAATCGGAGCCCACAGGCGCACGCGACGCCTCGCTGCCGGCCCGCGCCAAGATCGCGGTCACGGCCGGCAAGGTCGCCGCCGCCGTGTCCCGCAAGGCCGGTCGCGGGAGCGGCTCGGTGATCGGCGGCAAGGTCGCCCTCAGGCTCGACCCCGACCTGCTCGCCACCCTCGCCGACCACCTCGACGTCGTCCTGGTCAGCGCCACCAACGGCAAGACCACCACCACCCGCCTGATCGCCGAGGCGCTGCGCGCCGCCGGCCCGGTGGTCTCCAACGCCCTCGGCGCCAACATGCCGGCCGGCATCACGTCCGCCCTGGCCGGTGGCTCGGAGGCCCGCTTCGGCGTGATCGAGGTCGACGAGAAGTACCTGGCGACGGTCGCCCGCGACACCCACCCCAAGGCGATCGCCCTGCTCAACCTCTCCCGCGACCAGCTCGACCGCGCCGCCGAGACCCGCATGATGGCGGAGAAGTGGCGCGAGGGCCTCCAGGACACCGAGGCCGTGGTCATCGCCAACGCCGACGACCCGCTGGTGACCTGGGCCGCCTCCTCCTGCAAGAAGGTGGTCTGGGTGGCCGCCGGACAGGCGTGGAAGGAGGACGCCTGGTCCTGCCCCGCGTGCGGCGGCGTGATGCAGCGCCCCGGCGACGACTGGTTCTGCCAGGACTGCGGCTTCCGGCGCCCCAACCCGCACTGGGCGCTCCAGGGCACCCACGTGATCGACCCGCAGCGCGGCGCCTGGCCGATCCAGCTGCAGCTGCCCGGCCGGGCCAACCTGGCCAACGCCACCAGCTCGGCCGCCGTCGCCGCCGTGTTCGGCGTCTCCCCGCAGGTCGCCCTGGAGCGGATGCGCTCGGTGTCCGCCGTGGCCGGCCGCTACGACGTGGTGCAGTACCAGGGCCGGGACATCCGGCTGCTGCTCGCCAAGAACCCGGCCGGCTGGCTGGAGACCTTCTCCCTGATCGACGGCCCGCCGGCCCCGGTGATCCTCTCGGTGAACGCCCTCGACGCCGACGGCACCGACACCTCCTGGCTGTGGGACGTCGACTACGAGCGGCTCGCCGGGCACCCGATCTTCGTGATGGGCCAGCGCAAGCTGGACCTGGCCGTCCGCCTGGAGGTCGCCGGGCTGCAGTTCCACGTCGTGGACACCCTGGAGCAGGCCGTCCGGATGGCCCCGCCCGGCCGGATCGAGGCCATCGCCAACTACACCGCCTTCCAGCAGCTGCGGAAGGTCGTGGCCGGCTGATGCCGCGCCCGCACACCAGTCTTTTCGTGACGGAAGGCCTTCGAGGATGAGTGAGAGCAGCCTGCGCGTGGTCTGGGTCTACCCGGACCTGCTCAGCACCTACGGCGACCGCGGCAACGCCCTGGTCGTGGAGCGCCGGGCCCGCCAGCGCCATCTCAACGTGACCCGGATCGACGTCCGCTCCGACCAGGCGATCCCCACCAGCGGGGACATCTACCTGATCGGCGGCGGCGAGGACCGCCCGCAGCGACTGGCCGCCGAGCGGCTGCGCGCCGACAGCGGCCTGGTGCGGGCCGCCGAGAACGGCGCGATCATCTTCGGCGTCTGCGCCGGCTTCCAGATCATGGGCCACGAGTTCGTCAACGACCTCGGCGAGCGCGAGCCGGGCCTCGGCCTGCTGGACGTCTGGACCACCCGGGGCGAGGGCGCCCGCTGCGTCGGTGACGTGCTCGCCGACGTGGACCCGCGGCTCGGCCTGCCGCAGCTGACCGGCTTCGAGAACCACCAGGGCGTCACCCACCTCGGCCAGGGCGTCCAGCCGTTCGCGAACGTCACCGTCGGCCGCGGCAACGGCACCGGCGACGGCACCGAGGGCGCCTGGCGGGACACCGTCTTCGGCACCTACCTGCACGGCCCGGTGCTGGCCCGCAACCCCGCCGTCGCCGACATGCTGATCCGGCTGGCCCTGGACGTCAACGCCCTGCCGCCGGCCGACACCACCTGGTACGACGCGCTGCGCGCCGAGCGCATCGCCGCCACGGCGCGCCCCGCGTAGTACCCACGCAGTGCCCGGGGAGTGACCACGTGGGACCCGCGTGGGACCGACGTGGTCACCCACCCCTCACGACGCACCCCGCGTCGTACGACCGAGCCGCCCCGCCCGGGTGCCCGCGATGCGGTCATCCGGCCCACGGGCGGCCCCGGACGTACGACAATGGGGCTGCCGGCTGCACACCCTCCTCGGCAGCAGGCTGCAATTCCGCGCGGGGGCGCCGACGGCGCCGCTCCCGCGTCGGCTCCTGCCCGGCCGGACCAGGGGTCGTATGCTCGACTTCACGGCCGTTTTCGGATGCTCTGTCCGGATCCGGCCGGTGCTTCACCCCGAGGCAACCTCCCCGTCACCCCGGTGGGGAAGGCCTCGTCGCGGTGACGGCTCGTCGTCCCAGCCTGTAGTCCGGCCGTTCCTCGGTTCTGCTCGGGAGTTGCAAAGCTAATGCGTATCGGAGTGCTGACCAGCGGCGGTGACTGCCCCGGCCTGAACGCGGTGATCCGTTCCGTGGTCCACCGGGGGGTGGTCGACCACGGCGACGAGATCATCGGGTTCGAGGACGGTTGGCGCGGTTTCCTGGAAGGGCACCACCGCCCCCTGACCCTCGACTCGGTGAGCGGCATCCTGGCCCAGGGCGGCACCATCCTCGGGTCCTCCCGGGTGCAGCCGAGCCACCTGCGGGACGGCGTCGAGCGGGCCAAGAAGTACTGCTCCGACCTCGGCCTGGACGCCGTGATCCCGATCGGCGGCGAGGGCACCCTCAAGGCCGCCAAGCTGATGAGCGACGCCGGCCTGCCGATCGTCGGCGTGCCCAAGACCATCGACAACGACATCGCCGCCACCGACGTGACCTTCGGCTTCGACACCGCCGTCTCGGTCGCCACCGAGGCCCTGGACCGGTTGAAGACCACCGCCGAGTCCCACCAGCGGGTCATGGTCGTCGAGGTCATGGGCCGGCACACCGGCTGGATCGCGCTGAACGCGGGCATGGCGGCCGGCGCGCACGCCATCGTCGTCCCGGAGCGCCCCTTCCACATCGAGAAGCTCACCGCCGTGGTCCGCGAGCGCTTCGACCGGCAGAAGAAGTTCGCCATCGTGGTCTGCGCCGAGGGCGCAAAGCCCGAGCCCGGCACCATGCACTGGGAGGAGGGCAGCAGGGACATCTACGGCCACGAGCGCTTCACCGGCATCGCCACCCAGCTCTCCCGCGAACTGGAGCACCGCCTCGGCAAGGAGGCCCGCCCGGTCATCCTCGGCCACACCCAGCGCGGCGGCACCCCCACCGCCTACGACCGGGTGCTCGCCACCCGCTTCGGCTGGCACGCCGTCGAGGCCGTCCACAAGGGCGCCTTCGGGCACATCACCGCCCTCCAGGGCACCGACATCAACCTGGTGCCGCTGGCCGAGGCCGTCGCCGAGCTCAAGACCGTCCCGCAGGAGCGCTACCAGGAGGCCGAGACGGTCCTCTGACCGCCGCCCCTCCCGCCCGTTCCGGAGCCCCCGGCAGCCGCCGGGGGCTCCGGTGCGCCCGGCGGGCGTTCCGGCCACCGCCCCGTTAGCGTGGGCCCCAGGAGCCCTCCCCGGAAGGACGACGCATGGAGATCCTGGCGTACGGCGTGCAGGCCGACGAACGGCCGCTGCTGGAACGGGCCTTCGCCGGCCGGCACACACTGCGCTGCCTGGACGTGTTCCTCGACCGCGACACCGCCCCGCTCGCCGCCGGCCACCCCGCCGTCAGCAGCAGCGTCAACGCCGTCCTCGACGCCGACACCCTGGCCGTCCTCGCCGCCGGCGGCACCGAGCTGATCGCCCAACGCTCCACCGGCTTCAACAACATCGACCTCGACGCCGCCGCCGACCTCGGCCTCACCGTCGCCCGGGTCTCCCACTACAGCCCGTACGCCGTCGCGTAGATCGTTCATCTGTAGTCTAGGCGGCGGCGCCCTCGCGAGCCACACCTCACGGTTCTGCAACTCTTTGGGTAGCGTGACGGGGTGGAGATTCTCGCCTACGGTGTCCAAGCAGACGAACGACCGCTGCTGGAACGGGCCTTCGCCGGCCGGCACACACTGCGCTGCCTGGACGTGTTCCTCAACCGCGACACCGCCCCACTGGCCGGCGGCTACCCGGTCGTCAGCAGCAGTGTCAACGCCGCCCTGGACGCCGAGACCCTCGCGGTCCTCGCCGCCGGCGGCACCAAGCTGATTGCCCAACGCTCCACTGGCTTCAACAACATCGACCTCGACGCCGCAGCAAAACTCGGCCTCACCATCGCCCGCGTCGCCCAGTACAGCCCATACTCAGTAGCCGAACACGCCTGGGCCCTCGCCCTCGCCGTCAACCGCCGCCTCACCCGCGCCGCCACCCGCACCCGCGAGTTCGACTTCCGCCTCCACGGCCTCCTCGGCCGCGACGTCCACGGCATGACCGTCGGCGTGATCGGCACCGGCAAGATCGGCGAGTGCTTCACCCGGATCGCGGCCGGCTTCGGCACCGAACTCCTCGG
>NZ_JBHYGR010000087.1:0-4536 GCF_042738155.1 Kitasatospora sp. NPDC059088
CTTGGGGGGCGGCTGTGTCTTTTTTTCACCCGCCCCCGCGGCCGGCCCCCGCGCCGCTTTCCGCGCGCCCGCGGCCGCGCCCGCCGGCCCGTCCGGCGGCGGAATGCTCAGCGTCCCGGAGCCGCCCTCCGCCCCGGCGTTCTCCGCCCCCGCCCCCGTGCCCATGCCCCCCGTACCCCCCGCCCCCGTGGCACCCGGCTTCGCCGGCTACGGCGGCCCACCCGCCCCCGGCGCCCCGGCCCCCGCCGGGGCCCCGATGCCGCAGGCCTTCGGCGGCGCCCCGCCGGCCGAGGCCCTCCGCTCCGCGCGCCGCCGCGGCGCGACCCCACCGCCCGACACCGGCTTCGTCCCGGCGGCCGACCTGCTCGACTACCCCGACCTCCAGCTGGCCGGCCCCGACGCCCCCGCCGACCGCCGCGGCACCCTGCGCCCCGACCCGGCCCGGCTCGAACACGAAACCTGGCAGCAGATCCACCCGGGCATCCGCCTGACCGGCCTCGCCCTCCCCCGCCACGCCGTCCCGCCCCGCGTCTCGGCCGGCTCCTTCGACCACCGCTTCGATGCCGCCGCCCCCGCCGACGTCCCCTCCGACGGCACCTGGCACACCGTCACGGTGGACGAGATCCCGCTCTCCGTCAGCCCCGAGTACGTCACCGTCCCGGCCGTCGAGGAGAAGGTGTACGCGACCCTGGTGCTCGCCAACCGCACCGACCGCGCCGTGCTGGCCGGCCCGGTCGAGGTCACCGTGGACGACGAGTTCCTGCTCACCGCCGCCCTGCCGACCCTCGCCCCGGGCGGCACCCGGAGCCTGGGCATCGGCGTCACCGAGAGCGTCGAGGTGGCGCGCCGCACCGAGCTGCGCGAGTCCGCCACCGGCATGCTGAAGGGCAACAGCACCGTGCTCGACCACCGGGTGCACGTCCACCTGGCGAACCGCCTCGGCCGCCCCGTCACGGTCGAGGTCCGCGAGCGCGTGCCGGTCGCCTCGGACACCGAGATCCGGATCGAGGAGCGAGCGGACTGGCAGGCCCCGGCCGTCCCCACCCCGGAGTGCCCGGTCGGCACCCGGCTCTGGCGGGTCGAGCTGGCGCCGGGTGGCCGCACCGAGCTGGACGGCGGCTACCAGATCAAGATCCCGGCCGGAAAGGCCATCGTCGGCGGAAACCGGAGGAACTGACCAGATGACCGAAGAGACCGTTCCCCTCCCCCTCCCAGCTGCCCTCCCCGTTCCCACCGCCCCCGTTCCCCCCTCTCTCCCCGTCACCGCCGCCCTCCCCGTCACCGCCGTCACCTGCCTGGAGGACCGGGCCCAGGTCGAGCGCTCGGTGACCGTCCGACTCACCGCGGGCGTCCAGCGGCTGCGGCTGGGCCCGCTCACCGCCCTCGCCGTGGACCGCACCCTGCGCGCCGAGTCCGCCACCCCCGGCACCCGGGTGCTGGAGGCCCGGCTGGTGCGCTCCTGGTCCCCGCGCGCGCCGCTGCCGCCCGGCCCGGCGGACTCCGCGCTGCGCCACCGCCTGCACGGGCTGGAGGCCGAGTACCGCCTCGCGGACCGGACCCGCGCCCGACTGGAGGCCCGGCTCGCCCTGCTCGCCCAGCTGACCGCGGACCTGCTGCGCGAGGTCGGCGAGGGCGCCGGCGTCGGCGAGATCGAGCGCACCCGCTGGGCCCGCGAGCTGGACCGGGTGGACGCCGAGCGCGAGCGCCACGGCGAGGAGCTGCGCGCGACCCGTTCCCGGCTGCGCCGCCTGGACGAGGAGCGCTCCCAGGCCCTGCTGGCCCTGGACGAGGCCGAGGAGGAGCCCGCCGAGCTGCACGCCCACCTGGAGCTCACGGTCGAGGCCGAGCGCCCCGGCCCGGCCGAGCTGACCGTCCACCACCTGGTGCCCTGCGCGCTGTGGCGCCCCTCCTACCGCGCCACGCTGGGCTCCGACGGCCTGCGCCTGGAGTCGGAGGCGGTGGTCTGGCAGCGCACCGGCGAGGACTGGACCGGCGCCCGGCTGACCTTCTCCACCGCCCGCTCCGCCCTGGCCACCGACCCGCCGGTGCTCGCCGAGGACCTGCTGGTCCTGCGCGAGCGCACCGACGAGGAGCGCCGCACGGTCGAGGTCGAGCTGCGCGAGGAGGAGGTCAGCACCCTGGGCCCGGACGCCGCCGTCCCCGGCCTGGACGACGGCGGCGAGGTCCGGGTGCTGCCCGCCCCCGCCCCGGCCACCGTCCCCTCCGACGGCCGCGCCCACCGGGTCCCGCTGGGCGCCTTCACCGGCCCGGCGAGCAGCGAGTTCGCCTGCGCCCCGGAGCTGTCCCCGCTGGTCACCCGGGTGGTCCGGTTCCGCAACGCGGCCGGGCACCCGCTGCTGGCCGGCCCGGTCGAGCTGGTCCGCGGCAGCGGCTTCACCGGCCGCGGCGAGCTGCGCTTCACCGCCGCCGGCGCCGACGCCGAACTGTCCTTCGGCAGTACGGACGGCTACCGGGTGGTCCGCGAGACCGAGGAGCGCAGCGGCACCACCGCCCTGAGCGGCCGCCGGACCACCACCCGGACCGTCCGGCTGCACCTGTCCCGCTTCTCCGGCCCGGAGGAGCACGACGAGCAGCTGGTCACGGTCCGCGAGCGGGTGCCGGTCTCCGAGGTCGCCGAGGTCGAGGTGCGGCTGCGCAAGGAGGAGTGCTCCCCGGCTCCGGACGCCTTCGACGCCGAGGGCATCGTCCGCTGGGACGTCCCGCTCGGCCCGGGCGCCCGCCGCAGCCTCACCCTGGTGTACGAGGTGTCCGCCGCCGCCAAGGTGGCCGGGCTGTGACGCCGGAGGCCCCGTGACGACCGCTCAGGACCGGAAAGCGGGTACAAAAGGAACATGATCCTCCATCTCGCCCCCCTGGACGACTGGCTGTCCGACCCCGGCCGCCCGTACGCCACCGCGTCGCTGCTCACCGACGGGTTCATCCACTGCTCGGCGGACGAGCGGACGGCGCTCGCGGTGGCCAACTCCTTCTTCGCCGACACCCCGGACCCGCTGATGGTGCTGCTGATCGAGGAGGCACTGGTGGAGCCGATGGTCAAGTGGGAGGCCGCCCACGGCGCCCCGCCGCCCGGCGCCACCCCCGGCGTGCTGTTCCCGCACATCTACGGGCGGCTGAACCGGTCCGCCGTGGTCGGGCTGGAGAAGGTCGACCGCGGCCCGGACGGCCACTGGGCCTCGCTCAGCCCCTGGAGCTGAGCGGCCGACCCGCCCCACAGCCACCCCGGATCACAGCCGACCCGCCTCACAGCCACCCCCGCTCCCGGGCCGCCATCCCGGCCTGGAAGCGGGTGGTGGCGCCCAGCGAGCGCATCAGGGCCTGCAACCGCCGCTGGGTGGTCCGGGCGCTCCAGCCCAGCGAACGGGCGATCGACTCGTCGGTCAGCCCGGCGGCCAGCAGCCCCAGCAGCTTGCGGTGGTCGGCGTCCGGCTCCGGCGAGGCGTCCCCGGTGCCGATCGCGGCCTGCAACTGCACGGCCCGCTCCCACTCGGCCTCGAACAGCGTGTCCAGTGCCTGGAGCAGCGCCGAGGGGTGGATCACGTAGGCCGCGTCCAGCACGCTGTCGCCGACGCTGATCGGGATGATCGCCATCCGGTCGTCCGAGATGATCATCTTCATTGGCAGCGTCGGCCGCACCCGCGCCTCCTCACCGTCCGCGACGCCGACCAGGATGTTCCGCTCCAGGCGGCCGGGCCAGGCCACCGCCTCCCGGTCGTAGATCGTCCGGAACCGCAGGCCCTCCCGCAGCCGCCGCCGCTGCAACGGCATCGCCGAAACCGGGTCCTGGATGTACGGCGGGCGGTCGAAGCCGCGGACCTGGTACTGGCTGCTCCCGGTGATGTGCTCCAGCCGCTGGGCGATCGCCTCGCCGCCGGTCAGCACCTCCACCGAGTGCGCCGGGTCGGTGTACCGCGAGGCCTCCCGGAAGGCGTCCATCAGCCGGTGCATCTCGGCCCGGGCGCTGCGCAGCTCGGACTCCCGGTGGCCGATCAGGGTCCCTATCGCCACGTCCGGGGCGACCGGCAGGTAGCGCTCCCGGTCCACCGGGGCCCGGGTGGCCATCCCCTGCTGCGCCAACCGGTCCAGCGCGCGCACGCCCTGCTGGAGCGTCAGGCCGCAGCTCTCGGCCAGCTCCTCCGCCGTGGACTGCGGGTTGGCGACCAGTGCCGCGTACACCTGCCCGTCCGGCTCGGCCAGTCCCAACGGGCCGAGCGCGTGTCCGGCGGACCGCCCCAGTGCTGCATCGGACACGACGCCGTCTCCCCCTGCTCGCTCCGGAACACCCCTCCGGCCGCCCGTACTGGCGCGGTCCCGCCACGCGGCGGGGCGGTGGTCCGGTGGCCATCCTCGGCCACGGATCATGGCGCTGACAAGGCCGTGACCAGCGGTTGCGTCCCGGCTCACACACGTCGGAGGGGGGCCCCCCCCCCCCCCCGGGGGGGGCCCCCCCCCACCCACGCCCGGAGGGGCGGGGGGGGCCCGCGCCCCCCCCCCCCCCCCCCGCGGGCCCCCCGGGGT
>NZ_JBHYGR010000087.1:4546-14636 GCF_042738155.1 Kitasatospora sp. NPDC059088
CCAACGCGCGGCCCTCGATTTTGGCCGCGCCCTGGGGGGTGCCCCGGGGGGGCGCCGCGTCGCACTCCCGCGCGCGCGCCCCCCCCCCCCGGGGGGGGCCCCCCCCCCCCCCAACGACGGCCGTACGGCCGGGGTCCTACAGGCCGACCTCGCGCATCAGCTGGCCGACCTCGGGGTTGGTCAGGCGGCGCAGCCAGCCCGACTTCTGGTCGCCCAGGGCGATCGGACCGAAGTGGGTGCGCACCAGCTTCTCGACCGGGAAGCCGACCTCGGACAGCATCCGGCGGACGATGTGCTTGCGACCCTCGTGCAGGGTCACCTCGACCAGGTAGTTCTTGCCGACGTTGGAGATCACCTTGAAGCTGTCGGCGCGCGCGTAGCCGTCCTCCAGCTCCACGCCCTTGGCCAGCTGCTTGCCCAGGTCACGCGGGATCGGGCCCTGGATGGCGGCCAGGTAGGTCTTGGTCACGCCGTACTTCGGGTGGGTGAGGCGGTGGGCCAGCTCGCCGTGGTTGGTGAGCAGGATGATGCCCTCGGTCTCGGTGTCCAGCCGGCCGACGTGGAACAGCCGGGTCTCCCGGTTGGTCACGTAGTCGCCCAGGCACTGGCGGCCGTCCGGGTCCTCCATGGTGGAGACCACACCGGCCGGCTTGTTGAGCGCGAAGAACAGGTAGGACTGGGTGGCGACGGTCAGGCCGTCGACCTTGATCTCGTCCTTCTCCGGGTCGACCCGCTTGCCCTGCTCGGTGACCTGCTTGCCGTTGACCGAGACCCGCCCCTGCTCGATCAGCTCCTCGCAGGCGCGCCGACTGCCGACGCCGGCCCGGGCCAGCACCTTCTGAAGGCGCTCGCCCTCGGGCTCGCCGAAGGTCTTGGGCAGCTTGACGGCCGGCTTGTCGTGCCGGGCCAGCACGGCGTCCTCGATCCTGGCCTGGAGCTCGCGCGAGCGCTGCGGCTGGCGGCGCGGGTCGCCCGGGGCGCCCTGGCCCTCCCGGCGCGGGCGCGGAGCCGGGCCGGGACGCCGGCCGGTGAAGCCGCCGCGGGCCGGGGTGGCGTTCGGGCCGCCACCGAACTCGGGGCGGTCGTACTTGCGCTCCTCGGGCCGCAGCGGGCGGTCCGGGAAGCGGCGGTCGTCACGCCGGTCGTCGCGCCGGTCGTCCCGACGGCCGCCGTCGCGCCCGTAGGAACCGCCGCGCGAGCCCGAACCCGAACCCGAACCGCCGCCGTACGAACCGCCGCGCGAACCCGAACCGGAACCCGAGCCGCCACCGTACGAGCCACCGCCGTACGAACCGCCGCGCGAACCCGAACCGGAACCCGAGCCGCCACCGTACGAGCCACCGCCGTACGAACCGCCGCGCGAACCCGAGCCCGAGCCCGAACCGCCGCGACCGCCGCCGCTGCCGCCGCCGTAGGAGCCGCCCCGACCCCCGCCCTGTCCGCCGCGACCGCTACCGCCGCCGCTGCCGTTCCTGCCGTTGCCACTGCTACGCATCAAAGTGTCCGTACGTCGTTCCGTCTGGGATGTGCGGTCGTCTCGGCCGACCTCACCTCCCCCTACCGATCAGGCGTTGCCCGATCGGCCTCGCCACTGCCGTCCGCGGCCTGCGCGGCAGCGGCGGAGACCGCCTCCGCGATCATCGTGCCCTCCAGGGACTCCGCTTCCACGTCGTCGACCTCGGGCAGGAAGGGAGCGAGCTCCGGCAGCTCGTCCAAGCCGCGGAGCCCCATCCGTTCCAGGAAGTAGTTCGTCGTCCGATACAGGATCGCACCTGTTTCGGGCTCGGATCCGGCCTCTTCCGCCAGTCCTCGCTGTACCAGGGTACGCATCACGCCGTCACAGTTCACACCGCGGACGGCGGAAACCCGTGATCTGGACACCGGCTGCCGGTAGGCGACCACCGCCAGGGTCTCCAGCGCGGCCTGGCTGAGCCGAGCCTGCTGGCCGTCCAGCAGGAAGCGGTCGACCGCCTCTGCGCAGGTCTCCCGGCTGTAGAACCGCCAGCCGCCGGCCACCAGCCGCAGGTCGAAGCCGCGCCCCTGGGCGGTGTACTCGGCGGCCAGGCCGCGCAGCGCAGCGCCCACCTCGGCCCGCGACCTTTCCAGCACCCCGGCCAGCCGCTCCTCGCCGACCGGCTCGTCGACGACCATCAGGATCGCCTCCAGCTCGGCCCGCAGCCCCGGCCCGACCGCTCCGGGCCCCAACGGATCCGTTCCGACCGCCTCCGCGCCGGTCGGCTCCGTTCCGGTCGGCTCCGTTCCAGTCGACTCCGTCGCACCGGAAGTCAGCGGGCCCGACTTCTGGTGCACCACCCGGGGCCCGCCGTCCCCCGACTCCGCGGCGGCACCCGGCGGCGCCACCGGGGCTTCCTGAGCTGCCTGCGCCACCGGAGCCGCCACCGGCTCCGGCAGCAGCTCGAAGGCCGGCTCCAGCCACTCCTCCGCCCGCGGCTGCCCCGGCAGCCCGAGCGGGCGCCGCACCGGCCTCCCGACGCCCTTCCCGACGCCCTCGCCACCACTCATCGCCGCCCGTCCTCCTCCTCGGCCCGCTCCGCACCGTCGGCGGGCCGGTCGAACTCGTCCGTCACCTCGACCGGGCCCCGGCCCTCCTCGGCCACCCAGCGCACCCGCAGCTCCCCGAGCGCCTCCGGCTGCTCGAAGTCCAGCGCCCGCTCCCGGTACAGCTCCAACAGCGCCAGGAACCGGGCGACCACCACCAGGGTGTCCGGCGCGTCCGCGACCAGCTGCTGGAAGGAGGCCTCGCCGAGCTCGGTGAGCAGCCCGACCACCAGCGCGGCCTGCTCGCGCACGCTGACCGGCGGGGCGTGGATGTGGTCCACGTACACCACCGGCTCGGGCTTGGGCTCCATCGCCTTGGCCGCCAGCTGGGCGAGCCGCTCCGCGCCGACGGTGATGACCACCTCGGGCAGCAGCTCCGCGTGCCGGGGCTCCAGCCCGACGGCCCGGGGGCGGCGCAGCAGCTCGGCCGCCCAGCGCTCGCCGAACAGCGCGGCCGCCCGCTTGTACGCCCGGTACTGCAACAGCCGTGCGAACAGCAGGTCACGTGCCTCCAGCAGGGCGAGGTCCGCCTCGTCCTCGACCTCGGCCACCGGCAGCAGCCGGGCGGCCTTGAGGTCGAGCAGGGTGGCGGCCACCACCAGGAACTCGGTCGCCGCGTCCAGGTCCCAGTCCGGGCCCATCGCCCGGATGTGCGCCAGGAACTCGTCCGTCACGGTGGCCAGGGCCACCTCGGTGACGTCCAGCTTGTGCTTGGCGATCAGGCCGAGCAGCAGGTCGAAGGGGCCCTCGAAGTTGTCCAGCCGTACCCGGAAGCCGCCCCGGGGCTCCTCCTCGGTGGCCTTCACGGCGCTGGCGGCTGGTTCGACGGTGCTCGGCATGGCGGTCCATCTTCACCCGCCCGCACCGGCCGTCCGGCCACGGGCCCGGCGACACGCCGCCGACCGGCCCGCCACGGACCCGCGGCACGCCGCCACCGGCGGCCGGGGCAGGCCGACGCACGGGCCCGGGAAACAGACCTGGGCAACAGGCCCTAGCGGCCGCGCAGCCGCCGGACCAGGATCGAGGCCTCGCCGCGCTGCTCCAGGTCCGCCAGGACGACCGCGATCGCCTCCCGGACGATCCGCCCGCGGTCCACAGCCAGGCCGTGCTCGCCGCGCAGCACCAGCCGGGTGTGCTCCAGGTCCATGAGCTCCTCGGCGGACACGTACACGGTGATCTTCTCGTCGTGCCGCTCGCGCCCGCTCGGGCGGCGCGGCGCGCGGCCGCGCGGCCGGGCGCGTCCGGCGGCGCCGGCCTGCTCCTCGGCGGCGCCGGCGTGGGAGCGGCCCGCCGGCGCGGGGGCGGCGCCCTGGCCCCCGGCGGCCCGCTGGACGGGCGGCGGCACCGCGGCGCCCTGGTGCTGCTCCTGGGGCGCCTGCCGGTCGTCCTGGGCCCCCTGGGCGGCCTCGGTGCCCTCGGCGCCCTCCGTGCCGTTGACGGTCCGCGCGGTCTCCGGTCTGGATGCCTCGGCGGCCGGACGCGGGGCGAGGGACGGCGACAGCGCCATCCCGCCGGTGGTCCGGAACAGCTCGTCGGCACCCGGGAGACTCACTCGGCGGGGCGGCACCGGTCGAGCACCTCCCTGGCGAGCTGGCGGTAGGCGGCGGCCCCGACCGAGTTGGTGGCGTAGGTCGTGATCGGTTCGCCGGCGACGGTGGTCTCCGGGAAGCGCACGGTCCGCCCGATGACGGTGTGGAAGACGTGCTCGCCGAACGCCTCGACGACCCGCGCCAGCACCTCGCGGCTGTGCACGGTGCGCGAGTCGTACATGGTCGCGAGGATGCCGTCCAGGCGCAGCTCGGGGTTGAGCCGCTCGCACACCTTCTCGATGGTCTCGGTCAGCAGCGCGACCCCGCGCAGTGCGAAGAACTCGCACTCCAGCGGGACGATCACGCTGTGAGCGGCCGTCAGCGCATTGACCGTCAGCAGGCCCAGCGAGGGCTGGCAGTCGATGATGACGAAGTCGTAGTCCGGCAGCAGCGGCTTGAGGGCGCGCGCCAGCGCGGACTCCCGGGCCACCTCGCTGACCAGCTGCACCTCGGCGGCGGAGAGGTCGATGTTGGAGGGCAGCAGGTCCATGCCCGGGACGGCGGTCTTGAGCAGCACCTCATCGGCCGTCAGGCCCCGCTCCATGAGCAGGTTGTAGACGGTGACGTCGAGCTCCATCGGGTTGACGCCGAGGCCGACCGAGAGCGCGCCCTGCGGGTCGAAGTCGACGAGCAGCACCCGGCGGCCGTACTCGGCCAGCGCCGCGCCCAGGTTGATGGTCGACGTGGTCTTGCCGACGCCGCCCTTCTGGTTGCACATGGCGATGATCTGGGCGGGTCCGTGCTCGGCGACCGGCGCGGGGATCGGGAAGTACGGCAGCGGGCGGCCGGTCGGGCCGACCCGCTCGCGGCGCTGGCGCGCGGCGTCGGGGGCCAGCGTGGCCGCGTACTCCGGGTCCGGCTCGTACTCGGCGTCCGGGTCGTCGTAGGCGCCGTAGGCGAACTCGCCGTAGGCCAGGCCGTAGGCCGCCAAGTCGGCGTCGTGATCGGTCACCGTGGTCACCTGCGCTGTGTTCTGGCGTGCTTCGAAGGTACGGAGTGCGACCGAGCCGACCTCGGCCGAGCCCACGGATGCCTGCCGGGCCCCGGGCTCCTCACTCGGCTGGCCGGCGGTGAGCTCCGCCAGTCCTGGCTGACCACCCCCGGGAGCAATTGTCGACTCATTCACAAGTCGTCTTACCTCCTTGGGGATCCAGGACTCTATGTCGATTCGTCAGCGTGGCAGCATGCCGACGGTTTGCGACTCTAGGCCGTTCAAGGCGTTCGCAGCAACACAATCCACGGTAGTGGGCACGATGTGTCGACTATCGGGCGGGCTGCTGTCAAGGGATGAGCAGGCCCATGACCCTAACGTTTCTGCGGGACGCCGAGGGTCGGGTGACACCACCGACGGAAATTGACGACAGAGCGACCCGCCCGGTCCACCCGCTGTTCACGGGCACGGCGAAGCCCCCGACCCGAGGGCATCGGGTCGGGGGCGAACGACCGCCGTGCGGTCAGGGAGTTCAGGCGAGCACGCTCTCCAGCGTGACCGACTCCAGGCCGAAGGCCTCGGCCACGGCCGGGAAGGTGATCTGGCCCTCGTGGACGTTCAGGCCCTTGGCGAGCGCGGCGTCACGACGCAGCGCCTCCTTCCAGCCCCGGTTGGCCAGCTCCAGCACGTACGGCAGGGTGGCGTTGGTCAGCGCGTAGGTGGAGGTGTTCGGGACGGCGCCCGGCATGTTGGCCACGCAGTAGAAGACCGAGTTGTGGACCTGGAAGGTCGGGTCGTCGTGCGTGGTGGGGTGCGAGTCCTCGAAGCAGCCGCCCTGGTCGATGGCGATGTCGACGAGCACGGAGCCCGGCTTCATCCGGGAGACCAGCTCGTTGGTGACCAGCTTCGGGGCCTTGGCGCCCGGGATCAGCACGGCGCCGATGACCAGGTCGGCGTCCAGGACGGCCTTCTCCAGCTCGAAGGAGTTGGACATGATGGCCTTGATCTTGGTGCCGAAGATCCGGTCGGCCTCACGCAGCTTGTTGATGTCGCGGTCCAGCAGGGTCACGTCGTAGCCCATGCCGATGGCGATGGTGGCCGCGTGCCAGCCGGAGACGCCACCGCCGATGACGACGGCCTTGGCCGGGTGGGTGCCGGGCACGCCGCCGGGCAGCACGCCGCGGCCGCCGGCCGGGCGCATCAGGTGGTACGAGCCGACCTGCGGGGCCAGCCGGCCCGCGACCTCGGACATCGGGGCGAGCAGCGGCAGCGCGCCGTTGCCCAGCTGGACGGTCTCGTACGCGATCGCGGTGGTGCCGGAGGCGACCAGCGCGTCGGTGCCGGCCCGGTCGGCCGCGAGGTGCAGGTACGTGAAGACGGTCTGGCCCTTGCGCAGCCGGTGGTACTCGGAGGCGATGGGCTCCTTGACCTTCAGCAGCAGGTCGGCCGTGGCCCACACCTCGTCGGCGGTGGGGAGGATGGTGGCGCCGGCGGCCACGTACTCCTCGTTAAGGATCGAGGAGCCGAGACCGGCGTTGTCCTCGATGTAGACCTCGTGGCCGTTGCGGACCAGCTCATGCACGCCGGCGGGCGTGATGGCCACGCGGTACTCGTGGTTCTTGACCTCGCGGGGGATGCCGACCTTCACGACTGAACACGTCCTCTTGCCATGGGGGTCCCGACCGGAGAAGACCGGTGGGCGACGCGCACGTGGGGAAGCCTCCGGGCATGCCGGGGCAGGGGATCGCTGCGCGACTGGGTTCGAGTGTAATGAAGCCCAGGCGGCCTGTCAGCCTTCCAAATCTAACAATTTCGCCGAAGGCATTGGCAGGTTCGTAGGCTTCCACTGGAACTTACCTGTCATAGGTGTCGTAACAGGGCACTTTCGACGATACCTCCGAAACCGCCCTCACCACCCGCCGTCGACGCGTTCCCGCAGGTCGGCGAGGGCGCTGCCGACCGCCTCCCGGCCGCGCTCGTCGCCGATCCGGCGCAGCACGGCCAGCGCGGCCCGGTACTCCCGGTCGGCCTCCTCGAAGCGGCGCTGGGCGGTGTGCGCCTCGGCGACCCGGGCCAGCAGCCGGGCCTCGGCCGCGTGGTCGCCCAGCGACCGCCGCAGCCCGAGCGCCCGCCCGTACCAGTCGGCGGCGCGCACCGCGTCGCCGAGCGCCCGGTGGCAGCCCGCCGCGCCCTCCAGGGCCCGGGCGCAGAGCGGTTCGTCGCCGACCTCCCGGGCGTGCTCCAGGGCGGCCCGGTAGTGCCCGGCGGCCTGCTCCCAGCGGCCCGCCGAGGCCTGGAGGTCGCCCAGGTTGAGCAGCGCCGCCGAGGCCCGGCGGGGGCGCCCGTTGCGCTCGGCGACGGTGAGCACCAGCTCGTGCAGCCGGTAGAGGTCGGCGGGGGCGGCCGTGCCGGTCAGCGGCAGGGCCCGCAGCAGCGCGGTGACCAGCCGGCCGGCCGAGCCGTCCAGGTCGCCCTGGCCGATCGCGTCGGCCACCGCGCCGAGCAGCAGCTCCCGCTCCGCCGTCAGCCAGTCCCGGGCGTGCCCGGCCGAGTCCAGCCGCAGCGCAGGGGGCAGCGGGTCGGGGGCCGGGCCGTCGGCCGGGTCCAGCAGGGCGCGGGCCGACTCGGTCAGCCGGACCAGCCGCTCCAGCAGCCGGGCCCGGGCGAGCTCGGTCTCGGCGGGCCGGTCCTCCTGCTCCCGCAGCCGGACCAGCCGCTGGTAGAGCCGCCCGGGCACCCGGTAGCGCGGGGTGCCGTCGGCGGCCGGAGCCTCCTCGCCGAGCAGTTCCCGCTCGGCCAGCGCGGCCAGCGTCGCGGCCGCCTCCGGCGCCGGGCAGCCGACCAGGGCGGAGGCGGTGCGCGGGTCGGCGGTCTGCGCCGGGGCGAGCGTGAGGGTGCGCAGCATCCGTGCCTGGGCGGCCGACAGTCCCCGGTAGAGCAGGGTGAAGGCGCCCAGCAGCGGGTCGTTGTCGGGGACGGGCACCGGCTCGGCGGGCGCGGGCTCGGGCTTGACCCAGGTCGACGGGTCGCCGGCCGGCTCGGGCGCGGCGGCGGGCTCCGCGGCCCCGTCCTGCGCCTGGGCGCCCTCCTCCTTCTTCTCCGGTGCCGCGTCGGTCCTCGGCGTCCGGCCGGCCTTCGCGGTCCTCGCGCCCTTCCCGGCCTTCCCCGCCCGGCCGCGCCCGGTGCCCTTGGCGCCCGAGGCCTCGGACTCCTCCCCCACCGCCCGGGTGAGCTCGCGCGCCGCGTCGGTGACCGCGATCTTCGGGTTGCCGCGCAGCCACCGCGAGATCAGCCGCAGCGCGGCCGGCCCGGCGGCGCAGGCCTCGGCGAGGTCGGCCGCGCCGACCGGGTCGCAGGAGACCCGGGTGCCGCCCACCAGGTCGGCCAGCAGTTCCCCGGAGGCCTGCCGGTCCAGCCCGCCGAGGATCACCGGGTCGATGTCCTCGATGCCGGTGAGCGGCCCGGCCGTGGTGGCGAGCACCAGGCAGCCGGGCTCGTCGGCGAGCAGCGGCCACAGCTGCCCGGCGTCCCGGACGTCGTCCAGCACCAGCAGCACCCGGCGTCCCGCCAGGGCCTCCCGCAGGGCCACGCCGCCCGGTTCGTCCCGTCCGTCCTCGACGGCGCCGGGCAGTGGTACGGCGGCCTGCGGGTCGAGCTGCTCCAGCAGCAGCCGGGCGGCCCGGCCCGGCGGCACCCGCCCGCCGTCCGGGGCGGACAGCCGGGCGAACAGCACGCCGTCCGGGTAGTCGGCGGCGGCGGTCCGGGCGAAGCGGGCGGCGAGCGCCGTGCGGCCCGAGCCGGGGCGCCCGGCCAGCACCAGGACGGGGCAGCGGCCGCTCACCCGGCGGGTCGCGGCCGCCCGCAGCGCGGCCAGTTCGGTGCGCCGCCCGGCGAACAGGGCGGGCCCGGCGGGCAGCCGGTCGAGCCCCGGGACGGCGCCGGCGGGCGCGTCGGGGCCGGGGTCCATCGTCGCCGTCTTCCTCGCCACCCGTGCCACTCCCGACGTCATCCCGCGCCCGGCGTCCGGCCGGAAGGCCCGCTGCGCTCGGCGGAGGCGGCCCGGGACGGGCGCCCTGTCTGCGAAGCGTAGTTCGACCGTCCGACTGATCGGAGGTGACATCCGGTCGTACGAACCGGTGAATCACCCCAAGGCATCAACCCCGCTGGTTCGCCCACGCCCCGACGGGCGGTCAGACCTCGAAGGGGCGGGCCGGCCACGGTGCGTCCGGGCGGCGCAGCCCGTCCAGGCCGTCCGGGGAGGTCAGCGCGGCGTGCACGGCGAGGACGCCGGTGACCAGGGTCGGGTTGTGCAGCTGCCCGGCCTGGATCAGCCGGATCAGCTCGGGCACCGGCACCCGGGCGACCTCGATCTCCTGCTCCTCCCCCTCGGCCTCGTACCGCCGGCCCTCGGCCTCGGCGAGGTCGGTGGCCAGGAACATCCGCAGCGCCTCGTCGGTGCCGCCCGGGGAGGTGTAGTAGTCGGCGAGGACCCGCCAGGTGTCGGCCCGGCAGTGGGCCTCCTCGTACAGCTCGCGCCGGGCGGCGTGCCACGGGTTCTCGCCGGGTACGTCGAGCAGGCCGGCCGGCAGCTCCCAGAGCCGCTGGCGGACGGGGTGGCGGTACTGGCGCAGCACCAGCACCCGCTGCTCGTCGTCCAGGGCGAGCACGGAGACCGAGCCGGGGTGGGTCTGGTAGTCGCGCCGGGACCAGCTGCCGTCGGGCATCCGGACCTCCTCGCTGCGCACGCCGGTGACCCGGCCCTGGAACGGCGTCGAGCTCGCCCGGACCTCCCACTCCTCGGCCGTGTCGGCGATCACCAGGTCGCTCTGCTCGTCCATCGCTCTCCCCTTTTCGTCAGTACGACACAATCTAACGCCGAACGGCGGGCCCCCCGGGAATCCGGGGGCCCCCGGCCGGGGGGGGCCCGGGCGGGGGCCCGCCGGGCGGCGGGGCGGTGGATGGGCGGGGTGTGGGGGGGGGGGGGGGTTGAGGTGTGTGGTGGTGTGTTAGT
>NZ_JBHYGR010000087.1:14646-39872 GCF_042738155.1 Kitasatospora sp. NPDC059088
CCCCTGGTCTCTCTCCCCCTACACCCGACCCCCTTTTTCCTCAACAAAACAAAACCCACCCCCCCCGGGGCCCCCGGGGGCTTGGGGGGGCCCCGCCGTCCGGTGCGCGACCGGGGCCGGGAGCAGGAGGACTACTCCGCGGCCGGGGCCGTCTTGATCTCGATGGCGGCCTTGACCAGGCCCGCGAACAGCGGGTGCGGGCGGGTCGGGCGGGACTTCAGCTCCGGGTGGGCCTGGGTGGCCACCAGGTACGGGTGCACCTCGCGCGGGTACTCGACGTACTCGACGAGGTCGCCCTTGGGCGAGAGGCCGGAGAACTGCAGGCCGGTCTTCTCCAGGTCCGCGCGGTAGGCGTTGTTGACCTCGTAGCGGTGGCGGTGGCGCTCCTCGACGTACGGCTCGCCGCCGTAGACCTCGCGGACGATCGAGCCCTCGGCGAGCTTGGCCGGGTAGAGGCCCAGGCGCATGGTGCCGCCCAGGTCGCCCTTGCCGTCGACGATCGCCAGCTGCTCGGCCATGGTGGAGACGACCGGGTGCTTGGCGGCGGCGTCGAACTCGGTGGAGTTGGCCTCGGGCAGGCCGGCCAGGTTGCGGGCGGCCTCGATGACCACGCACTGCAGGCCCAGGCACAGGCCCAGCAGCGGGACCTTGTTCTCGCGGGCGAAGGTGATGGCGCCGACCTTGCCGTTGACGCCGCGGTCGCCGAAGCCGCCGGGGATGCAGATCGCGTCGACGTCACCGAGCTGCTCGCGGGCGCCCTCGGGGGTCTCGCAGTCGTCCGAGGTGACCCACTTGATCTCGACCCGGGCGTTGTTGGCGAAGCCGCCGGCGCGCAGCGCCTCGGTCACCGACAGGTAGGCGTCCGGCAGGTCGATGTACTTGCCGACCAGGGCGACCTTGACGATGTGCTGCGGCTCGTGGACGCGGCGCAGCAGGTCGTCCCAGGTGGTCCAGTCCACGTCGCGGAACGGCAGGTCCAGGCGGCGCACCACGTAGGCGTCCAGGCCCTCGCCGTGCAGCACCTTCGGGATGTCGTAGATCGACTTGGCGTCGATGGCCGCGACCACGGCCTCCTCGTCCACGTCGCACATCAGCGAGATCTTGCGCTTGATCGCCTGCGGGACCTCGCGGTCGGCGCGCAGCACGATCGCGTCCGGCTGGATGCCGATGTTGCGCAGCGCGGCGACGGAGTGCTGGGTGGGCTTGGTCTTGAGCTCGCCCGAGGGGCCGATGTACGGCAGCAGGGAGACGTGCACGAAGAACACGTTGTCCCGGCCGACCTCGTGGCGGACCTGGCGGACGGCCTCCAGGAACGGCAGCGACTCGATGTCGCCGACGGTGCCGCCGACCTCGGTGATCACGACGTCGACGTCCTCGGTCGCCATCCGGCGGATCCGGGACTTGATCTCGTTGGTGATGTGCGGGATGACCTGGACGGTGTCGCCCAGGTACTCGCCTCGGCGCTCCTTGGCGATGACCGTCGAGTACACCTGGCCGGTGGTGACGTTCGCCGAGCCGTGCAGGTTGGTGTCGAGGAACCGCTCGTAGTGGCCGATGTCCAGGTCGGTCTCGGCGCCGTCGTCGGTGACGAAGACCTCACCGTGCTGGAACGGGTTCATGGTGCCCGGGTCCACGTTGAGGTACGGGTCGAGCTTCTGCATCGTCACGCGCAGGCCGCGGGCCTTGAGCAGCGCGCCGAGGCTGGAGGCGGTCAGCCCCTTTCCGAGCGAAGAGGCAACACCCCCGGTGACGAAGAGGTGCTTGGTCGTCACGGCGCGGCCGTTCGCTGCCTTGCCGGAATGGGGCTGTGCCAAGAGGGGGCTCCCGTGGGTCGCGTGTCGAAAGTGACGTGGGCGGGAGGCTCGGGGCTCGCCGGGCGACGGGAGGCCGGCAGGCTGCGCGGCGCTCGAAGGGTCGTCGGTTCGGCTGGTCCGGGGCGTTTTGATCCCGCCGGTCCACGGGATACCAGGGTAACAGTGACCTGACCGGGACGCCTTTCGGCCCGCGCTCGGCCCGCGCTCGGCACTCCGGGAGCGTGCGCCGGGCGCACCACCGGCGCACCATCCGCCGCACGCGTCACACCGGTCGCACCACCCACCGGACCGGGCCAGCCGGGGTACTCCGACCGGGCCATGCCAGCCCCTCCGTTACGGCCACCCGGAGCTGATCCTTCCGGACCATCCTGCGCCGCGCCCCCGCGATGCACGGCATTTCCGCCGAATTGCGGCGCCACACGAGGCTGCGCCCGCGTGCTTCGCCCCTTTCGTCCGTCGTAAGCTGCACGGACGCATCGCGACAGCACGAGCACGCGGAGGGCGTGGGAGCGTCAGGACACTCCCGGTCCCCGATGCGCGACCGGACCTCCCCGTTATCCAGCTCCTCCCCACCCACCCCCTGGGGCTCGACCGAGCCCCGCGCGGACACTCCAGCAAGGCCCGCCACCACCCCCCGGCGGGCCGGACGTCCCGGGGTGAACCCCCGGCCCCGCAGACCCGCTCGCTCCCTGGTTCGCCGATGCCCTGACCACATTGCGAACTGGAGATCCACGTGGCCGGCCGTATCGAGGACTACGCACTCATCGGGGACATGCAGACCGCTGCCCTGGTCAGCAGGGACGGGGCGGTGGACTGGCTCTGCCTCCCCCGCTTCGACTCGCCGGCGGTGTTCGCCGGCCTGCTCGGCACCGATGAACACGGCTTCTGGCGGATCGGACCGGCCGAGGCGGTGGCGACCGAGCTCCCCGCCCCGGCCGCCGCCCCCGCCGAGGCCGCCCTGCCGCGCCTCGGCGACACCGCCGGCCCGCGCGTCCCGCCGCCCACCGCCGCCGCCCCCGCCGTGCCCGCCGACCGCCGCCGCTACCGGGGCGACTCGCTGATCCTGGAGCAGGAGTGGGACGCCCAGGGCGGCACCGTCCGGGTGATCGACTTCATGCCGCCCCGCCCGCTGGCCGGCAAGGACTCCGTGCCGCAGATGATCCGGATCGTCGAGGGCGTGGCCGGCACCGTGCGGATGCGCTCGGCGCTGCGGATGCGCTTCTCCTACGGCCGGATCGTCCCCTGGGTGCACCGGGTCGAGCAGGCCGACGGCGGCCACCGCACCGTCGCCGTGGCCGGGCCCGACTCGGTCTGGCTGGACGGCGAGGCCGAGACCTACGGGCGCGACCTCACCACCTACGCCGACTTCACCGTCCGGGCCGGCGAGCGGATCGCCTTCGCCCTCACCTGGCAGGCCTCCCACCTGGAGCCGCCGGCCGTCCCGGACGCCGAGGCGATGCTCGACGCCACCGCCGAGTTCTGGCACGACTGGGCCGGCCAGTGCACCTACCAGGGCCCCTACCGCGAGGCCGTGGTCCGCTCGCTGATCACCCTCAAGGGCCTCACCTACGCCCCCACCGGCGGCATCGTCGCCGCCCCCACCACCTCGCTGCCCGAGGACATCGGCGGCGAGCGCAACTGGGACTACCGCTACACCTGGCTGCGCGACGCCGCGATCACCCTCTCCTCGCTGCTGCGCACCGGCTACCGCGAGGAGGCCCGCGCCTGGCGCGAGTGGCTGCTGCGCGCGGTCGCCGGCGACCCGGAGAACCTGCAGATCATGTACGGCATCGCCGGCGAGCGCGAGCTCACCGAGTCCTCGCTGGACTGGCTGCCCGGCTACGAGGGCTCGCTGCCCGTGCGGATCGGCAACGGCGCCGCCGGACAGCTCCAACTCGACGTCTACGGCGAGGTGGTGGAGGCCCTGCACCTGGCCCACATGACCGGCCTGGTCCGCAACGACCACGCCCACAACCTCCAGCTGCGCCTGATCGAGTACCTGGAGGACCACTGGCAGAACCCGGACGAGGGCATCTGGGAGGTCCGCGGCCCGCGCCGGCACTTCGTCCACTCCAAGGTGATGGCCTGGGTCGCCGTCGACCGCACCATCAAGCTGCTGGAGCAGACCCCCGAGGACGCCCCCTCCGACGGCCACCTGGAGCGCTGGCGCGTGCTGCGCGAGACCATCCACCGGGACGTCTGCGAGAAGGGCTACGACCCCGAGCGCAACACCTTCACCCAGTACTACGGCGGCAAGGAGCTGGACGCCTCGCTGCTGCTCATCCCCCAGGTCGGCTTCCTGCCGCCGGACGACAAGCGGGTGATCGGCACCATCGAGGCGATCCAGCGCGAACTGTCCACCGAGGACGGCTTCGTGCTGCGCTACCCCACCCACGACGAGTCGGGCAACAACGTGGACGGCCTGTCCGGCCACGAGGGCGCCTTCCTGGCCTGCTCGTTCTGGCTCGCCGACGACCTCGCCATGATCGGCCGGGTGCAGGAGGCCCGCGAACTGTTCGACCGGCTGCTGTCGCTGCGCAACGACCTCGGGCTGCTCGCCGAGGAGTGGGACCCTCGGCTCAAGCGCCAGGTCGGCAACTTCCCGCAGGCGTTCAGCCACGTCCCGCTGATCGACACCGCCCTGCGGCTGACCGCCTGCGGCGCCGCCTACCTGTCGGCCCAGCCGGACGGCGCCGAGGCCGACCGGGCCGCGGAGCGGGTGGAGCGGGCGGGCGTCTGAGGCCCACCGCCGGGGGTGCTCAGCCCCGCTGCACCAACTCGTCGTAGGTGCTGAGCACCTGGGCGACGGTGGCGGCCTCGTCCGGCCAGGTCTCGGCCTGCTGCCGGCCGGCCGCCACCAGCTGCTCCCGGCGGGCCGGGTCCGCGAGCAGCCCGCGCACCACCCGGCCGAGCGCCGCCGGGTCCCCCGGCGGCACCAGCAGGGCGGCGTCGCCGACCAGTTCGGGGATGCCGCCGACGGCGGTGGCGACCACCGGCACGCCGGCCCGCATCGCCTCCTGGACCACCAGCGAGCGGGCCTCCCAGCGGCTGGAGACCACCACCACGTCGGCGGCGGCCAGCAGGTCGGGGACGTCGGTGCGGTAGCCGAGCAGGCGCACCGGCAGCTTCTCGGCGGCCACCCGCTCGCGCAGCGGGCCCGCCTCCGGACCGTCCCCGGCGAGCAGCAGCAGCGGCTCCGGGTCCAGCGCGGACAGCTCCTGGGCGGCGTCCAGCAGCGTCCCGAAGGCCTTCTGCGGGACGAGCCGGCCGACCGCCAGCACCAGCGGGCGGTCCGGGCCGTCGCCGAGCAGCGCGGCGCGCGCCTCGGCCCGGCCGAGCCGCCCCTCGGGCATCGGCGGGGCGGCCACCGGGCCCAGCCGGGCGTCGGTGGCACCCAGTTCACGGGCCCTGGCGACCAGGTCGGAGGAGGCGCCGAGGACCAGGTCGGCGGCGCGCGCCACCCGGCGCTCCATCAACCGCTGCAGCCGCCGCTCCATGCCGGTGGCCAGCAGCGCGTGGTGCGAGGTGACCACCAGCGGGGTCTCCGGGCGCAGGCCCGGGAAGCGGCCGGCGGTGCGCAGCGCGAGGTCGGACAGCAGGCCGGCCCGCAGCCCGTGGGCGTGCACCACGTCGGCGCCGGTGAAGGCCCGGCGCAGCTCGCCGATCGCGGTGGCGTCGCTGCGGGCCCCCGCGGTGGGGGTGATGTCGACGGTGTGGAACCGCGCGCCGGTGCGGGAGAAGCCGAACAGCGCGTCCGTGCCGGCCGGTGCGCAGACCGTGACGGTCACCCCGTGCGCGACCAGGCCCTGGGCCAGGGAACGCACGTGCGCACCGATGCCGCCGGTGCTGGCGGCCAGGACGAGTACCACGTGCAGCTGCCCCGGTTCCGGGGCGGCCGCGGTGGCCCGGGCGGCGGAATGGTCCACGTCGTCTCGCATCCGACTCGATCAGGTTCGCGCGCCGCTTCGCGAGGATTGCCCGCCCGGCGGCGCTCGGGACTGGAAAGCCAGTGTCCAGCCGCCACCATGCCAGGTCGGCGGCCCTCTTGGACAGTCGGCGCCACGGGGGGCGCGTCGCCGTCCCGGCGGGGAGGACCGCCGGTTCCGGCCGACCCCGTCCGGCCGATCCCGGCGGGCCGATCCGCCGAGATCCGCTGGCCAGGGCCGGACCGGGCCTAGCTGTGGCGAGGGGCCCGGGCGGCGGCCAGCAGCTCCTCGGCGTGGGCCCGGCCCAGCTCCGAGTCCTCCAGGCCGGCCAGCATCCGGGAGAGTTCCCGCACCCGCTCCTCGTCGTTCAACACCTTGACCCCGGAACGGGTCACGGTGCCGTCGTGGGTCTTCTCCACCACCAGGTGCCGGTCCGCGAACGCGGCCACCTGCGGGAGGTGGGTGACCACCACGACCTGGGCGGATTCCGCCAGCTTGGCCAGCCGGCGGCCGATCTCGACCGCGGCCTTGCCGCCGACGCCCGCGTCCACCTCGTCGAACAGGTAGGTGGGGACCGGATCGGCGCCCGCGAAGACCACCTCGACGGCGAGCATCACCCGGGAGAGCTCACCGCCCGAGGCGCCCTTGGCGATCGGGCGCGGCTGGGCACCCGGGTGCGGGGCGAGCAGCACCTCGACCTCATCCACGCCGTACGGCCCGTACGCGACGGTGCGGCCGTCCAGTTCGATGCCGGCCAGGTCGTCGACCCGGGTGATCGAGAAGGTCACCCGGGCGTGCGGCATGGCGAGTTCGGCGAGCTCCGCGGAGACGGCCTCGGCGAAGCGCCCGGCGGCGGCCTGCCGGGCGGCCGACACCTCGGCCGCCAGCTCGGCCAACTCGGCCCGCAGCTCGGTCTCCTGGGCGCCGAGCTGGTCGATCCGCTCGTCGTCGCCGTCGAGTTCGGCGAGCCGGGCGGAGCCGGCCTCGGCCCAGGCGATCACCTCGGCGAGGTCGTTGTCCTCGCCGCCGTACTTGCGCAGCAGCTGGGCCAGCACGGACCGGCGGTCCTCGACCGCGGCGAGGCGCACCGGGTCGGCGTCCAGGTCGTCGGCGTAGCCCGCGAGGTCCCCGGCGACGTCGGCCAGCAGGTAGCCGACCTCGTTCAGCCGGTCGGCCAGGGCGGCCAGCCGCTCGTCGTGGTGGCGCACGGCGTCCAGGGCGCGCCGGGACTGGGCGAGCAGGGTGCCCGCGTCCAGCGCCTCCGGGTCGGCCGGGTCGCCGGCCAGGGCGGCGTGGGCGAGGGTCGCGGCGGAGGAGAGCGCGTCGGCGTGGCCGAGCCGCTCGGCCTCGGCGGCCAGCTCGACGTCCTCCCCGGCCACCGGCTCGGCGGCGGCGATCTCGTCCAGGCCGAAGCGCAGCAGGTCGGCCTCCTGGGCGCGCTCGCGGGCCCGGGTGGTCAGCTCCTCCAGGGTGGCCGCGACCTCGCGCAGGGCGCGGTAGGTCTCCCGGTAGCGGGCCAGCGGCTCGGCGACCGTCCCGCCCGCGTAGCGGTCCAGCGCGCCGCGCTGGCGGGCCGGGCGCAGCAGCCGCTGCTGGTCGGTCTGGCCGTGCACGGCGATCAGGTCCTCGCCGAGTTCGGTGAGCAGCCCGACCGGGACGGCCCGCCCGCCGACGTACGCCCGGGAGCGGCCCTCGGCGGACACGGTCCGGCTGATCAGCAGCGCTCCGTCGTCCAGTTCGGCCCCGGCCTCGACGGCGCGGGCCGCCGCCGGGGAGTCCGCGGGCAGTTCCAGCCGGCCCTCCACCACGGCGCGGCCGGCCCCGTGGCGCACCAGGCCGGGGTCGGCGCGGCCGCCGAGCAGGAGGCCGAGGCTGGTCACCACCATGGTCTTGCCGGCGCCGGTCTCACCGGTCACGGCGGTGAAGCCGGGAGCCAGCTCGACCACCGCATCGTCGATGACCCCAAGATCCCGTATCCGCATCTCGTCCAACACGGAGACGACCTTACGAGGTTCCGCCCCCGGAGCGCGACGAGCGGCAACGGCGCGCGGCAACTCCGTGCCGCCGGGTTCACTCCTTCCGGGGCGTTTGAGCGGCGGTGGGCACCGTGCACCACGGCAGGAAGAGCTGCACCAGCGGGCCGATGAGCAGCGCGTACACCACCGTGCCGACCCCGGCGGTACCGCCGAGCAGCAGTCCGACGGCGAGCACGGTGACCTCGATGCCGGTGCGGATCAGCCGCAGCGAGCGCCCGGTGCGCCGGTGCAGTCCGGTCATCAGGCCGTCCCGCGGGCCCGGGCCGAGCCGGGCGCCGATGTAGAGGCCGGAGGCGACGCCGTTGAGCAGCACCGCGGCGGCCGTCAGCGCGGCCCGGGCGGGCAGCCCCTGCGGGCCGTCGACCACCCGCAGGGTGAGGTCCATCGCCGCGCCGATCACCAGCACGTTGGCGACGGTGCCCACCCCCGGGCGCTGGCGCAGCGGGATCCACAGCAGCAGCACCAGGGCGCCGCAGACGGTCACCCAGGCTCCCACGGTGAGCCCGAACACCCGTTGCAGGCCCTGGTGGAAGACGTCCCAGGGGTCGAGGCCGAGGCCGGAGCGGAGCATCAGCGCCATGCTCGCCCCGTACAGCGCGAGGCCGACGGCGAGCTGGGGGAGCCGGCGGCCCAGCGCGTGGGTGTCGCCGAGGACCCGGACGGCGAGGCCGGGGCGGGGCCCGACGGCAGGCGGCGGCGTGGGTGCGGTCGTGGGTGCGGTCGTGGTGGCCACTGGTGCTCCTGCGGGTGGTGCTGCACCGCCGGGTCGCGCCCGACGGTGGCGGACTCGACGGCCGCACTGCCATGATGAGAGAGCCAATACGGCCCCCGACAGGGCCAATTCCGAGCAAGTGGACTGATCAGCGATGGCCGACTGGCACACCACCGTCACCCCGCCCGCGCTGGCCCGGCTGCTCGCCACCGCGCGACTGCCCGAACCGGCCACCGCCCGCCGCCCCGCCTACCGCACCCTGGCCGGGCAGATCCGGCTGCTGGTCACCGAGGGCCGGCTCCCGGTCGGCGCCCGACTGCCCGCCGAACGCGAACTCGCCTCCGCCCTGGAACTCAGCCGCACCACCGTCGCCACCGCCTACGAGGCCCTGCGCGGCGACGGCTACCTGCTCAGCCGGCGCGGCGCCGGCAGCTGGACCGCCCTGCCCGAGGGCGCCCCGCCGCCCAGCGACGCCCTGCACCCCGTCCCGCCGGACGAACAGGGCCGGATCCTCGACCTCGGCGTCGCCGCCCTGCCCGCCCCCCAGCCCTGGCTGGGCCGGGCCGCCGCCCGGGCCGTCGAACTGCTGCCGCAGTACGCCGCCGGGCACGGCCACTACCCCACCGGCGTCCCGGTGCTGCGCGAGGCCGTCGCCCGCCGCTACACCGAGCGCGGCCTGCCCACCACCCCCGACCAGATCCTCGTCACCACCGGCGCGATGGGCGGACTGCACCTGGTCCAGCGGGTCCTGGTCGGCCGCGGCGACCGGGTCGCCGTCGAGGCCCCCAGCTACGCCCACACCCTCCAGGCGCTGCGCCTCACCGGCGCCCGCCTGGTGCCGGTCCCGTACGACGCCTCCGCGGCCCCCAGGCGCTGGGACCTGGAGGAGTGGCAGCGGGTGCTGCGCGGGGCCGCCCCCAAGGTCTCCTACGTCATCCCGGACTTCCACAACCCGACCGGCGCACTGATCGACGAGGACCAGCGGCGCCGGCTGCTGGCCGCCGCCCGGGCCGTCGGGAGCATCGTGCTGGTGGACGAGACCACCGCCGAACTGGGCTGGGGCGTACCGGAGTCCACGCCGCTGCCGCGCCCGGTGGCGGCACTGGACCGGGCCGCCCAGGTGGTCACCGTCGGATCGGCCGGCAAGCTGCTCTGGGGCGGCCTGCGGATCGGCTGGGTCCGGGCCGCGCCCGCGCTGGTCCGGCGGCTGGCCACCGAGCGGGTCTACAGCGACGTCGGCACCCCGGTGCTCGACCAGCTGATCGCCGCCGAACTGCTGGGCGAACCGCTCCCGGCCGTCCGCGCCCACCAGCTGGACCGGCTGCGGGCCACCGCGCACGCCTTCGCCGCCGCGCTGTCCGAGCAGCTGCCGGAGTGGGGCTTCCCGCTGCCGCCCGGCGGCCTCGCGCTCTGGGTCACCACCGACGGCCTGTCCGGCGCGGCGCTGGCCCAGGCCGGGGAACGGGCCGGGGTCCGGATCGCGGCCGGCAACCGGTTCGGCTCGGACGGCGCCTTCGAACACCACATCCGGATCCCGCTCACCGTGCCCGCCGCCGCCGTCCCCGCCGCCGTGCGGCGGCTGGCCGCGGTGGCCGCCCGCGCCACCGCGGGCGGCCGGCTCGGCGCGGCCGACGAGGGCCAGGCACTGGCGGTCTGAGCCGCCCGGACGATCCGGCGGACCGTCAGCAGGGGGTGTTCGAGCGACCGCGCCAACCCGTCACCGGGAGCGCGAACTTGGCGACCAACCGGTCGGTGAACGGCGCCCGGTGCAGCCTGGCCAGCCGCACCGGCGTCTTCCCCCGGCGCACCTCCACCCGCGCCCCGGCGGGCAGTTCGACCGAGCGGCGCCCGTCGCACCAGAGCACCCCGTGCGGGGTCTTGGGCTGCACCTCGACCGCCAGCACCGAGTCCGGAGAGGTCACCAGCGGCCGGGCGAACAGCGCGTGCGCGGAGATCGGCACCATCAACAGCGCCTCCACCTCCGGCCACACCACCGGCCCGCCGCCCGAGAAGGCGTACGCCGTCGAACCGGTCGGCGTCGCACAGACCACCCCGTCGCAGCCGAAGTTGGAGACCGGACGGCCGTCCACCTCGGTCACCACCTCCAGCATCCGCTCCCGGGAGGCCTTCTCGATCGACGCCTCGTTCAGCGCCCAGTCCTCGTGCAACACGTCGCCGTTGGTGCGGACGATGACGTCGATCGTCATCCGCTCCTCGACCTCGTAGTCGGCGTCCACCACCCGCTCGACCACCACGGCCAGGTCGTCCCGCTCCGCCTCGGCCAGGAAACCGACCCGGCCGAGGTTGATGCCCAGCATCGGCAGCCCGTGCGAGCGCGCCAGCTCCGCGCCGCGCAACAGCGTGCCGTCCCCGCCGGCGACCAGGATCAGTTCGCAGCCGTCCGCCGCGCCCGGCCCCTCGGCCACCTTCTCGACCCCGTCCGGCAGGTCGAGGTCCACCGCCTCCGTCTCCAGCAGCCTGATCCGCAGCCCCGATTTCAGCAGCCCGTGCACCAGGGCCTCGACGCTGCGCAGCGCCGCCTCCCGGCCGGTGTGCGCGATCAGGAAGACCGTGCGTTCTCCATCGCTCATGCCGCTGCCCTCTCCCTACGCCTGCCGGGTCGCCCTCGGCCCGGTGCGGCCGCGCCATCCAGCATGACGGGCCGGACGCTCGCAGAGCACCCTATCGGGGCCCCTCCGCCACGGCCCGGTCCGCGTCCGCGGGGTCCAGCTGCGGGGCGTCCCGGCGCATCCAGAGGAAGTACTCGACGTTCCCGGACGGCCCCGGCAGGGGGCTCGCGGTGACCGCGCGCACGCCCAGCCCCAGCTCCCACGCCTGCCCGGCGACCTGCCGGACCATCTCGGCGCGCAGCTGCGGGCTGCGCACCACCCCGCCGCTGCCGAGCCTCTCCTTGCCGATCTCGAACTGCGGCTTGACCATCAGCACCAGGTCCGCGTCCGCGGCCGCGCAGGCGGCCAGCGCGGGCAGCACCAGGCCCAGCGAGATGAAGGAGAGGTCACTGACGACCAGGTCGACGGGGGTGCCGCCGATCGTCTCCAGGGTCAGCTCGCGGACGTTGGTGCGGTCCATCACCGTCACCCGCTCGTCGCTCTGCAGCGACCAGGCCAGCTGCCCGTAGCCGACGTCCACCGCCAGCACGTGGGCCGCCCCGGACCGCAGCAGCACGTCGGTGAACCCCCCGGTGGAGGCGCCCGCGTCCAGCGCCCGGCGGCCCTCGACCACCAGGCCCTGCGGCACGAAGGCCGCGAACGCCCCGGCCAGCTTGTGCCCGCCGCGCGAGACGTAGTCGGGGTCGTTGTCGTCCTTGGCCACCACGACCGCCGCCGAGGTCTCCACCTGGGTGGCCGGCTTGGTCGCGGTGGTACCACCCACGGTCACCCGGCCGGCCGCGATCAGCTCGGACGCGTGCTCACGCGACCGGGCCAGCTTGCGGCGGACCAGCTCCGCGTCGAGTCGGCGTCGTGCCACTGCCACTGGTGTTTCAGCTCCTACGGATCCTGCGGATCATTCCTGGTCGAGCGCGGCCAACGCGTCGGCGAGCCGCTGGTGAACATCTTCGTACACCGCGACGTGCGCCTCGGCCGGGACCCCGTCCAAAGCCTCCAACCGGGCCAGCCCGGCATCCACTCCGGGGTGCCCGGTGGGCAGCAGTTCGACGCCGAGCGGCCCCTCCGCCACGGCGGACCGGGCGGGCTCGGTGGACTCAGTGGGCTCGGTGGGCCGGGTGGGCTCGACGAGCTGGGCGGGCTCGGCCGGTGCGCCCGGCTCACTCGTCCCGGTCATCGGGCTTCTTCGTGCTGCTGGCCTTGCGGACGGTGGTCTTCCTGGTCGCCGTGCGCTCGGCCGCCGCCCCGGCCCGGCCGTCCGCCTCGGTCCGCTTCGCGGTGGCCGTCTTCTTCACCGTGGCCTTCTTGGCGACGGCCGTCTTCTTCGCCGTACCGGCCTTCTTCGCCGTGGTCGCCTTCTTCGCCGCGCCGACCTTCGCGGCGGCAGTGGTCTTCGCGGCAGTGGTCTTCGCGGCGGCGGCCTTCTTCTCCCCCGCGGCCTTCTCCGGCGGCGCCACCGGCGGATCGACCTCGACCGGCTCGTCCACCTCGACCCGCTCGGCCACTATCGGCTCCGCCGCCACACGCTCGTCCTCGAACTCCCAGCCGCGTCCGAACAGGTCGTCCGCCCGGGGCGCCGGCACCGGCTCCTCCGCCGGGTACCCGGTCGAGGCCGGGCCCGGCCCGGCCTTGGCCGCGACGGGCTCCTCCTCGACCTCGCGCAGCTTGCTCTCCAGGTACGCCAGCACCACGCCGACCTTGGTCACCTGGTCCCCGACCTTCTCGAAGGCCTTCTCCACCTCGTTGCGCGCCACCCCGACCGCCAGGTCCACCCCGGCCCGCCCGGCGGTGACGGCCTCCTCCGCCAGGGTCTGCAGCGTCTTCGCCGACGGCGGGAACTGGCCGCCCAGCCTGCGCTCGACCTCGGCCACGTCGACGCCGGTCTTCTCCAGGACCGCGGCCGCCGTGTCGACGACCCGCTTGCCGACCTCCTCCACCACCACGGCGGCGGCCGCTACCGCTCCCCGCACCGTCCTCGGCAGCATCCGGGTGCCTCCTCCGCGCCTGCGCGCGCACAGCGCGCCGCGCTCCGTCGCCCTCGGCACCCGGGCGATTCCGGGCACCCCACCGACGACGCTACCGCCAAAACCCTCCTGAGGTACCGTGGCCCGGCAGTCCGCACCGTAGTGACCTGGGGATGGAGCGAGCGCCGTGGCGAACGCCGAGGAGTGCCGGGAGGCGCTGGAGCAGCTCAGCCGGAACATGGCGAAGGCCACCGGCGACGTCCGGAAGGCCGCCGCCCTCGACCGCTCCCTGAGCTGCCGGATCACCGACCTCGACCTGACCTTCACCGGGCAGCTGCGCGACGGCCGGATCCAGGACGTGTCCGCCGTGCCCGGCCAGCCCGCCGAGAAGGCCGCGATCCGGCTCACCATGGCCGGCGACGACCTGCTCGCCCTGGTCGGCGGAGAGCTCAACTTCGCCTCCGCGTGGGCGAGCGGCCGGATCAAGCTGGAGGCCGGCCTCCGGGACCTGCTGCGGCTGCGCACCCTGCTCTGAGGGCCGGGCCGGGCGTCTGACACGGACGTCCGTACCGAGGAACGGTTCGTACGTCCGTGTCAGACGCCTGCTGCGAAGGCCCTGCCCTGGATACCCGGCCCCGCCCTGGACGTCTGAATCGGACGTACGACTCAGACGACCGTCCGGGACGGCCGTCTCGAACGACCGTCCCGGACAAACGTTCCGGACAAACGTTCCGGACGACCGTCCCGAGCGACCTCAGAACCCGAGCTCGGCCAGCGCCTTCCGCCCGTCCACCGGCCCGCCGTCCGCGTCCAGCGCCGTCCACGCCGCCGCGCAGAGCGCCCGCAGGCCGTCCCAGCGGTCCCCGGCACCGGTCAGCCGCAGCACACCGCCCTCCGCCACCGCCGTCCAGCCGCCGCAGCCGAAGCCGCCGCCCGCCGCCGTCACCGCCGGCTGCGCGACCAGCAGGCCGCGCAGGTCGGCCGCCAGGTACGTCGGCCGGTGCTCGACCGGGGCCGCCAGCAGCTGCATCGGGGTCGTCACCCCGGTGAACACCAGCAGGCTGTCCACCCCGCCGTTGAAGGCGCCCTCGATGTCGGTGTCCAGCCGGTCCCCGACCACCAGCGGCCGCCGCGCACCCGTCCGCAGCACGGTCTCCCGGTGCATCGGCGGCAGCGGCTTGCCCGCCACCTCCGGGTCCACCCCCGCCGCCGCCCGCACCGCCGCCACCAGCGTCCCGTTGCCGGGCGCGATGCCGCGGGCCGTCGGCACCGTCATGTCGGTGTTGGAGGCGACCCACGGCAGCCCGCCGCGCACCGCGTACGCGGCCTCCGCCAGCTGCGCCCAGCCGACCGACGGGTCGAAGCCCTGCACCACCGCGAGCGGTTCCTCGGCCAGCGAGCGGACCGCGACCAGCCCGCGCTCGGCCAGCGCCTCCTCAAGGCCCAGCCCGCCCACGACCAGCACCTTCGCCCCGGCCGGCACCTTCTCGGCGACCACCCGGGCAGCCGCCTGGGCCGAGTTGATCACGTCTGCGGGCTCGGCCGGCACTCCCAGCTCGGTCAGGTGCTCGGCGACCACCCGCGGCGGGCGGGAGGCGTTGTTGGTCACGTACGCGAGCCGCATCCCGGCCGTCCGGGCCGTCGCCAGCGAGTCCACCGCGTGCTCGATCGCGTGCGGGCCGGCGTAGACCACGCCGTCCAGGTCCAGCAGTGCCGTGTCGTACGCCTCGGTCAGCGGGCGGTCGCTGCCGCCGGGGGTGGTCCGTCGCGCGGGGGTGGCCGTCTCGGTCATGCCTGCCCTACCTCATTCACTGCGGTTCGTCCGCGTTCACCGCGGTTCGTCTGCTCGTCACTGCCCGCCCGGTCAGGCGTCCTCGTCGACGCCGCCGGGCCCTCCCCCGACCTGCCCGGGCACCCCCGGCCCACGGTAGCCGGGCGCCCCCGGCAGCAGTGGGCCGTAGGCCCCGGCGCGGGCCGCCAGGGTCGCCCTGGTCTGCCGCAGCGCCGCCTGGTAGTGGTCGGTCCCCGGCCGCATGGCCACCGCCAGCGCCAGGTGCTCGGCGGAGGTCTCGAAGTCGCCCAGCCGGGCCGCCGCGACCCCCCACCCGAACTGAGCGTAGTCGTCCGAGGGATCGGCCTGCGCCACCGCCCGGAAGTTCTCCAGCGCCGCCGCGTACGAACCGGCGTCGAACTGCGCCCGGGCCAGCGCCTCCCGGATGCTGCGCGAGTGCGGCTCGGCCTCCGCCGCCCGGGCCAGCAACTGCTCGGCCGCCGCCGGGTGCCCCTGGGCCAGCAGCTTCGCGCCCCGGCGGAACCAGTCGTAGACGTCCCCGACCGGCTCCCCGGTCCGCCCCTGGGCGGGCACGCCGCCCGTCGGCACGCGCTCCCCCGACGCACCGCCGTCCAACCGTTCCTGCCCGTCCTCCATGCCGTACCTCGCCCTCGGTCGTACACCCGTCCGACCGTTCGGCACGGGGATTCCGATCTCTCAACAACGCGTACCCGGTTACGATGCCCAGAATGAGCACACCCAGTGCAGAAGACGGAGTCGAGACTCCCGTGGGCGGCCCCGGCGATCCCGGGCACGTCGCCACCGCAGGCCTGTCCCTGTCCCCCTTCCGTGGCCTGCGCTACGTCCCCGACCGGGTCGGCGCGCTGGCCTCGGTGATGTCCCCGCCGTACGACGTCGTCGACCCGGGGCGCCGGCTCGACCTGGAGACCGCCGACCCGCACAACGTGGTCCGGCTGATCCTGCCCCGCCCGGAGCCCGAGGACGCCGGCGACCGCCCCGACCGCGACACCAAGTACCGGCACGCCGCCCGGCTGCTGGCCGCCTGGCAGCGCGAGGGCGTCCTCGCCGCCGACCCGGAGCCGGCCATCTACGTCTACGAGCAGCGGGTCCCCGGCAACGGTGACACGCCCGAGCTGCTCCAGCGCGGCCTGATCGGCGCCCTCGCGGTGAGCGGCCCCGAGGCCGGCGTCGTCCTCCCCCACGAGGACGTGATGCCCCGGCCGGTCGCCGACCGGGTCGGCCTGATGCGCACCACCCGGGCCAACCTCGAACCGCTGCTGCTCACCTACCGCGGCAACGGCGGCGCCTCCGGCGTCATCGAGCGGACCGTCGAGGGCGAGCCGCTGCTCTCCACCGCCACCACCGACGGCACCCACCACCGCCTGTGGGCGGTCACGGACCCCGCCGACCTCGGCGAGATCAGCCGCGACCTGGCCACCTGCCGGGCCCTGATCGCCGACGGCCACCACCGCTGGGAGATGTACCTGCGGCTCCAGCGCGAACACCGCCACCTGCCCCGCAGCCCGTGGGACCGCGGCATGGTGCTGCTGGTGGACACCGCCCGCTACCCGCTGCGGGTCCGGGCCATCCACCGGGTGCTGTACCGGCTGCCGGTGGCCGAGGCCCTGGAGAAGCTCGGCGACCAGTGGAAGGTCAAGGAGGTCCCCGGTCCGCTGACCGCCGCCCTCCAGGCCCTCGCCGAGCAGAAGCGGCACGGCGGCAACGGCTTCGTCCTCACCGGCGGCGACGGCGTGTTCTGGCTGCTCGGCGAGCCGGAGGAGGCCCTGCTGGGGGCCACCGTGCCGCACGACCGGCCCGAGGAGTGGCGCCGCCTGGACGCCACCGTGCTGCACGCCACCCTGCTCGACCACACCTGGCACGTCCCCGACGGCCCCGACGACATCGGCTACCTGCACACCGCCGCGGCCGCCGAGCGCGAGGCCGCCCGCACCGGAGGCACCGCCGTACTGCTGCACCCGGTCCGGGAGAGCGTGGTGCGCAGGCTGGCCGAACAGGGCGTCACCATGCCGCGCAAGTCCACCTCGTTCGGGCCGAAGCCGGCCACCGGGCTGGTGCTGCGCAGCCTTCCGCTGGGCTAGGCCGCCGGGGGCGGGCCCCCCCCCCGCCCCGTCGCGATGGTGTCAGCGCAGGGAGGGGCGCTTGCTGGTGCCGCGGCGTTGGGTGACGATGGCGGCGACTGCGGCTACGGTGTCCGCCGTGATCAGGTCGGCGACCTTCAGTGCGGTGCCGAAGCGGCGGTTCAACCGGCCGACGACCTGGATGGCGGCGAGGGAGTTGCCGCCGAGGTCGATGAACGAATCTGCGGCGCCGGGGAGTTCGGGCAGGCCCAGCACCTCGTGCCAGGTTTCGCCGACGGCGGTGCGGACGGCCGGGTCGGAGTCGGGTACCGGCGCTGCGGCCTCGGCGGCGAGGCGTTCGAGCTCCGGGCGGGCGATCTTGCCGTTCTGGTTGACCGGGAGCTCGGCGAGGGCGAACACCCGGGCCGGGACCATGCTTTCCGGCAGCCGCTCGCGCAGGTGGGCGCGGAGCTGCTCGACGGAGGCTTCTCCGGTCACGGACACGTAGGCGGCCAGCGACTGGGCGATGCCCGCCGAGTCGCGCACCGGCACCACGACGGCGTCCGCCACCGCCGGGTGCTCGCGCAGGCAGGACTGGATCTCGCCGAGCTCGATCCGCACCCCGCCGATCTTCACCTGGTGGTCGACCCGGCCGATCAGCTCCAGTTCGCCGTCCGCGCGCAGCCGGGCCAGGTCGCCGGTGCGGTAGAGCCGGGCGCCGGGGACGGCGGAGAACGGGTCGGGCAGGAAGCGCTCGGCGGTGAAGGCGGGCCGGTCCTGGTAGCCCCAGCCGACGCCGAGCCCGCCGAGGAACAGCTCGCCGAGCTGGTCCACGGCCGCCGGTGCGCCGAAGGCGTCCAGCACGTGGGCGCTCTGGTTGGTCATCGGCCGCCCGTACGGGACGGAGCGCCAGCGCGGGTCGACGGCGGCCACGTCGTAGTAGGTGCTGTCCACGGAGACCTCGGTGGCGCCGCCCAGGCTGATGAACCGGGCCTGCGGGAAGGCCGCGCGGACGGCGTCGGGCTGGGCCAGCGGGATCCAGTCCCCGCCCAGCAGGAAGGCCCGCAGCGCGCCGGTGCGGCCGGTGCCCCAGGTGCGCAGGAACTGGGCCAGCGAGGACGGGACGGAGTGCCAGACGGTGATCCCGGCGTGCTCGACCAGCTCGGCCCAGTGCTCGACGTCGTTCTCCCGGCCGCGCTCCGGCAGGACGAGCGTGGCGCCGGTCATCAGCGCGGCGAACACGTCGTACACCGTCATGTCGAAGCTCGGCGAGGAGACGCCGAGGATCCGGTCGCCGGGGCCCAGCTCGTAGCGGGCGCTGAGGTCCAGGATCATGCTGGTCCGGCCGACGTGGTCGAGCAGGGCGCCCTTGGGCTCGCCGGAGGAGCCGGAGGTGAAGATCACGTAGGCGAGGTCGCGGCCGGTCACCGGCACCGACGGCAGCGAACCGGCCGGGGCGGCCGGCAGCTCCTCGACCGGGCCGAGGACGATCAGCGGCACCCCCGTGCTGCTGTCGGCGCCGTTCGCGGCGCCCAGGGCGTCGGCGACCACCACGTCGACCCGGCCGAGGCGGTGCAGCACCTCGCGGCGGTGGGCGGGCAGCATCGGGTCCAGCGGGACGAAGGCGGCTCCGGTCTTCAAGGCCGCGTACGCCGCCACCACCAGCTCCGCGCTGCGGGTCGCGGCCACCCCGACCCGCCCGCCGACCCCCACGCCGAGGGCGGCGATCCGGGCGGCCAGGGCCTCGGCCTTGGCGTCCAGTTCGCCGTAGGTCAGGCTGAGCCCGCCCTGCACCACGGCGATCCGCTCGGGGGCCTCGGCGGCCCGCCGGGCCACCCGCTGGTGCAGGCAGACCGGTTCGGTCAGCGGCGGCCCGGGCCGGTTGACCTCGGCGACCAGCTCGCGCTCGGCGGGGGTGAGGTGGTCGACCAGGTCGATCCGCTGCCCGTCGGGGGCGGTCAGGAAGGCGGCCAGGTGCGCGGCGACCCGGTCCAGGGCGTGCGCGTCGTCCGGCCGGGCGGTGGCCCGCACGCGCAGCGTCCAGCCGCCGTCAGCGGCCGGGGTGAGGGCGAACACGGCGGGGGAGGAGTCCGGGTGGACGGACAGCTCCAGCGGGCGCCCCTCGGGGAACCCCTCGCAGTGCCGGGCCAGGGCGGCCCGGCAGGCCGCCAGGGTGGGCGCGGATGATCCGGTTCCGGCCAGTTCGGCGGGCTCGATCCGCCAGGCCGTCCACTCCTGCTGCCCCTCGGCGCGGCCCCACACGGTGACCGGCCGCAGGCCGCCGTAGCGCAGCACCAGCGCGCCCAGTCCGGCGGCGAGGTCCGCGGGCGCGGCGGCCGGCAGGCCGGTCAGCGGCCCGGACTCGACGGCCTCGGGCCGGTCACCCCACAGCACCGGGAGGACGGGGTCGGCGTGCTCGGTCATGAGGAGGCTCCCTGGTGGGGTTCGTGACGGGTGTACGGGGCCGCGGCCAGCAGGTCGGAGCCGCGGGCGCCCGGGCGCTCCAGCGCGGCCCGGAGCAGGGCCTGCAGTTGTTCGGCCAGGCCGGCCGCCCAGGCCGGGTCGAAGGCCTCGGTGGAGTACTCGATGCTGAGCAGGAAGTCCGGGCCGTCCTCGATGAAGGTCACCGTGGCGTCGAAGGCGTGCCGCCCGGGATAGAGGTCGACGTCCTCGCAGCTGACACCGGGCAGCTCCGGGCGGCCGGGGGCGCTGCCGCCGGTGCGCAGCTGGAGGGTGACCTGCGCGAGCGGGTTGCGGCCCGGGCGGCGGGCCGGGGCGAGCCGGCGCACCACGGCGCCGAACGGCACCTCGTGGTCGATGGCGGCCAGGGTCGCGGCGTTCAGCCGGGCGGCGAGCTGCTCGACGGTGGGGTCGTCGGCGAGGTCCGCCCGCAGTACCACCATGTTGACGAAGTAGCCGATCAGCGGTTCGAGTTCCGGCTCGCCGCGGCCGGCGAACAGGGTGGCGAAGGCGGTGTCGGGGCGGCCGGTGCGCTCGGTCAGGGCGAGCGAGAACGCCGCGCCGAGCAGCGGGAACAGCGAGAGCCGGGCGGCCCGGGCCCGTTCGGTCAGCGCCCGGTGCAGTTCCGGGTCGAGCCGGACCACCAGCCGGTCGGCGGCGAAGGACGGCCGCCGGGGGCGGCTGCGCCCCGCCGCCAGGTCGACGGCCGGGAGGTCGCGCAGGGCGGCCTCCCAGTGGCCGAGCAGCTCCTCCAGCTCCGGCCCCTGGAAGCACTCCCGCTGCCACCGGGCGTACCGCCGGTACGGCACCGGCAGTTCGGGCAGCACCGCCTCCGGGTCCTTGCCGGCCAGCAGTGCCGCGTACCCGGCGGACAGTTCGTCGGTGAGCACCCGCAAGGACCAGCCGTCGGTGGCGATGTGATGCATCACCAGGCTGAGCACGTGCTCCTCGGGGCCGAGCCGGAACAGCCGGAGCCGGAACGGCCGACCCGCCGCCAGGTCGAAGGGCTCACGCGCCTCCCGGTGCAGGGCGTCCGCCAGCTCGGCCCCGTCGGCGACCTCGCACAGCGGCAACTCGGCCTCGCCGGGCGGCAGCACCAGCTGGTACGGGTCGCCCTCGTCCGCGCGGAAGGCGGTGCGCAGCACCTCCTGCCGGCGCACCACCAGGGTCAGCGCCCCCCGCAGCAGTTCGGGCCGCAGCGGGCCGCGCAGCCGGAAGGCCAGCGGGACGTGGTAGGCGGCGGTGCCGGGCACCAGTTGCTCGAACATCCACAGCGCCTCCTGGCCGGAGGACAGTTCGTACCGCTCGGCCGGGTCGGCCGCGCCGACGGAACCGGGCATCGTGCTCCCATCGAAGTGTCGGAACGTCGGGGGCGAGGTCGGAAGGTGGCGGGGGTGGCGCGGAGCCGCCCGCAATGCCTCGGCCGCGCCGGGAGGGAGTGCGCCGGCGGGCGGGCGATCATCGGTCCAGTCTGTCAGCCGTACGCACTCTGCGGAAGATCCTCCCCGGGGGTGGGCCGGAAAGTCCCCGGAAAAGTCCAACGGGAAAGGCAGTTGGTTGTCATACCTCGGCCGGTGCGGTATCCCTTGATCTCGAACCTGTCCGGTGCATGCTCACTTCCGGGAGTCGCGAATGACCGGCACACACGTGGCCGGCGGCCTCGTCACGACGGCGGCCGTGGGCCTGGTGCGGTTGCCGTGCGACCGGTGGCTCGCCAATCATCCGACCGAACGCGGCAGTTCGCGTACGCATCCGGTTCCGGAACCGGTCCTGGAGCGATTCCTGGGCCTGGCAGAGGAACCCGGCGGCGGCGCGGACGCGGTGCTCGCGGCCGTGCTCGCGGTCCTGCTGCACCACTACGCGGGCCAACAGGACGTCGAGTTGACGTTGGACGGGCCCGGGTCGGTGCGGATCTCGGTCGACGAGGACGCCGACCTGCGCGGGATCCGGCAGCAGGTGGAGCGTCAAGTCGCCGGAGTGAGCGGCCCGGTGGACGGGGCCGAGGCCCCGCTGACCGTCAGGCTGGGCCAGGCCGGCCCCGGTGCCCTGCTGGAGGCCGCGTACGACCCGGCGCTGCTCGACGAGGCCACCGCCGCCCGGGTGCTGGAGCACACGGCCCGGCTGCTGGCCGCGCTGGTCGCCGACCCCGACGGAGCGGCCCGCCGGGCCCGGTTCGGCTCGCCGCAGGAGCGCGAGCGGATCCTCACCGAGTGGAACGGCGACGGCACCCGGACGCCGTACCCGGACTCGACCGTGGTGGCGGCCTTCGAGGAGCAGGCGCGGGCGACCCCGGCCGCGCCCGCGGTGGAGTTCGAGGACGAGGTGCTCAGCTACGCCGAACTCGACCGGCGCGCCGCCCTGGTGAGCCGCCGGCTGACCGCAGGCGCGGGCTCCGGCTTCGTCGGGATCCACCTGGAGCGCTCGGTCGAGCTGGTGGTGGCGATCCTCGGGGTGCTCAAGGCCGGGCTCGCCTACGTGCCGCTCGATCCCGAACTCCCCGCCGACCGGGTGCGGTACATGGTCGAGGACTCCGGCGCCGCCACCGTGCTCTGCCGCCCCGAGGACGTCGAGGCGCTCGCCGGGCCCGGTGTCACCGCCCTGACCGTCCAGGAGGCCGTCCGGGAGGGCGCGCAGGCGCCGGAGGCCGGACGCCCGGAGATCACCGGCGACACCCCCGTCTACCTGATCTACACCTCGGGCTCCACCGGCCGCCCCAAGGGCGTGCTGAACCGCCACGCGGGCGTGTTCAACACCGTCCACTGGCGGCGCCGGCGCTTCCCGCTCGGCCCGGACGACCGGGTGCTGCAGAAGACCCCGTTCGGATTCGACGTCTCGGCCTGGGAGTTCCTCTGGCCGCTGGTCTCCGGCGCCTGCCTGGTGGTCGCCCGCCCGGGCGGGCACCGGGACACCCGCTACCTCAAGCGGACCGTCCGGGACCGGGGCGTCACCGTGATCCACTTCGTGCCCTCCATGCTGGACGCCTTCCTGGAGGAGGACGACCTGGCCGGGCACTGCGCCGGCCTGCGGCTGGTCTTCGCCAGCGGCGAGGCGCTCACCCCGACCACCGTCCGGGCCTTCTTCCGGCAGCTGGACTGCGAACTGCACAACCTCTACGGGCCCACCGAGGCCTCCATCGAGGTCTCGCACTGGCAGGCCGCGCCGGACTTCGCCGGGCGGGACGTGCCGATCGGCCGCCCGATCGCCAACACCGGCCTGTACGTCGTGGACGAGCGGCTCGAACCGGTGCCGGTCGGCGTGGCGGGCGAGCTGTGCATCGGCGGCGTCCAGGTCGCGCTCGGCTACCACCGGCAGCCGGAACTGACCCGGGAGCGGTTCGTCGCCGACCCCTTCGCCCCGGGCGGGCGGCTGTACCGCACCGGCGACCTCGCCCGGTACCGCACCGACGGGCAGATCGAGTACCTCGGGCGGCTGGACGACCAGGTCAAGATCAGCGGCTTCCGGATCGAACTCGGCGAGATCGAGACCGTGTTGCGCGCACAGCCGGGTGTCGGGCAGGCCGCGGTGCTCCCGGTCGGGGAGGACGATGCCCGGCGGCTGGCCGCCTTCGTGGTGCCCGCCGGGCCGGGCGCCTTCGACCCGGAGAAGTGCCGCTCCGCGCTGTCCGAGGTGCTGCCCGCCTACATGGTGCCCAAGCAGTTCACCGAGCTGGCGGCACTGCCCACCTCGACCAACGGCAAGCTCGACCGCCGTGCGCTGGCCGGCCCGGCCCAGGCCGCCCCCGCTGCCGCCGCCGTTCCCGCCCCCGCCCCCGCCCCCGCCGCCGTCCCCGCTCAAACCCCCGCCCCCGCCGACGGCGCCGGGGACGCGAAGGGCGCCGAGGATACCGGGTCCGACCTGGAGAGCACCCTGCGCGCGCTGTTCGCCCAGTCGCTGGGCATCGCCGAGGTCGGCCCGCACGAGGACTACTTCGAGCTGGGCGGCCACTCGCTGGCCGCCGTCAAGCTGGCGACCCGGATCCGGGCCGCCCTCGGGGTGGATCTCGACGTCTGGACCCTGTTCGACTTTCCCACCGTGGCCGAGTTGGCACGCGAACTCGCCCGGCCGCTCTGACGAAGGACGGTCCCATGTCAGTTTCACCCGCCCCCGGCCGCGCCCCGGAGGACGCGGACGAGACCGAGGACACCGTGCGCGACCTGCTGGTCGCCGGTGCCGAGAAGCTCGCCGCCGACGACCCGGAGCTCCACCGGGTGCTGGCCCGTGAGCAGGCCCGGCAGAACGCCACCCTGTCGCTGGTGGCCTCCTCCAGCGTGGTCGACCCCTCGGTGCTGGCCGCCCAGGCCTCGACCGCGGTCAACGTGACCGCGGAGGGCTACCCGGGCCGCCGCTACCACGCCGGCTGCGGCGTCATCGACGACATCGAGAGCCTGGCGATCGAGCGCGCCAAGAGCGTCTTCGGCGCCCGCTACGCCAACGTCCAGGCGCACTCGGCGACCACCGCCAACTACGCGGTGCTGTCCGCCCTGTTGAACCCCGGGGACACCCTGCTGGGGATGAACCTGGCCGAGGGCGGCCACCTCACCCACGGCAGCCCCGCCGCGTACGCCGGACAGTACTTCGACGCCGTCGGGTACGGGCTGGACGCGGACGGGCTGATCGACTACGGCCAGGTGGCCGAGCTGGCCCGGGAGCACCGGCCCCGGGTGATCATCTGCGGGGCCACCGCCTACAGCCGGATCGTCGACTTCGCCCGCTTCCGGGCCATCGCCGACGAGGTCGGCGCCTACCTGATGGCCGACATCTCGCACGTCGCCGGACTGGTCGCGACCGGCCTGCACCCGAGCCCGGTCGACCACGCCCACATCACCACCGCCTGCACCCACAAGCAGCTGTTCGGCCCGCGCGGCGGCCTGATCCTGGTCGGCCGGGACCACGACGCCCCGGCGCCCAAGGGCAACGGCGACCTCGGCACCTTCCTGAACCGCGCGATCTTCCCGTACTACCAGGGCGCGCCCGCGCTCAACAGCATCGCGGCCAAGGCCCGCGCCCTCGCGATCGTGGCGACCCCGGCCTTCGCGGCCACCACCGAGCGGATCGTCTCCTTCTCCCGCGGCATGGCGGCCGAACTCGGCCGGCGCGGCTACCCGATCGTCTCCGGCGGGACGGACAACCACACCGTCCTGGTCGACCTGCGGACCCGCGGCCTCAGCGGCCTGGTGGCCGAGGAGGCGCTGGAGGAGTGCGGGATGGTGGTCAACAAGAACCGGGTGCCCGGCGACACCACCCCGCCGCTGGTCGGCGGCGGCGTGCGGCTGGGCTCCAACAGCGCCGCGCACCGCGGGATGTCCGGGGCGGAGGCGGGGCGCTGCGCCGAGCTGATCGACACCGTGCTGTCCGCCGTCACGCCGCTCGGGCCGCGCAGCTACGAACTGCCCGACGACGTCCGCTACTCGGTCGCCTCCCAGGTCGCCGAACTGGCGGCCAAGTTCCCCCTGCCCGGCTACGCCACCGCCTAGGCCCCGCCTAGGCCCCGCCCAGGCTCTGCCCAGGCCCGGCCCAGGTCCCACCCAGGCCCCAACGGAAGGACGAACATGAGCGAGCCCGACGACGACCGCCGGTACCTGGTGGTCCTCAACGACGAGGAGCAGTACTCCGTCTGGCCGGCCGACCGGGAGGTCCCGGCCGGCTGGCGGGCGGAGGGCTTCGAGGGGACCCGCCAGGCGTGCCTGGAGCACGTCTCCGAGGTGTGGACCGACATGCGCCCGCGCAGCCTGCGGCGGGCCATGGAGGGCAGCCAGGGCAGCAAGGGCTGACCTGCGGCCCGGCCGCGACCCTGTCTCTTATACACAACTCCCAGCC
>NZ_JBHYGR010000088.1:0-1812 GCF_042738155.1 Kitasatospora sp. NPDC059088
CTCGGGCGCGGGGGGGGGGGGGCGGGGTCGTGGGGGGGGGCGCGGGGGCGGGGTGTGGGGGGGGGGGGGGGGCCCCCGGGGGGGGCGGCTGGCCCGTCCGGGCGGCACCCGGTCAGAACACCGGCATGGGCCACAGGCACAGGGCGAACTTGGCGCCGGGCGGCGTCGCCGGGATTGCGTCCGGCGCCTCCCCGCCCTTGATCAGCCGTGCCCGCTGCTCCTGCGTCGGGTACAGCTCGTCGTCGGCGAACATCCCCGTGTCGTACTCCAGTACCGGGTTGAAGTGGTTGCCCGAGGGGTCCGTCGACATCACGATCAGCGTGTCAGCGGGCAGGTTCCGGGTCTGGCGCGCGAGGTCCCGGAGGGTCTTGAGGGTCCACGGCGTCAGCTCGTTGGTCTGGTCGCTCATGATTCGTCCTGCTTCCTGGAGTCGCCGGGCTCAGCTGTCGCGGGTGTCGCGGGTGGGCTGCTGCGGAACCCGGGGGTTCGACTCCGGGCTCACCCGGGGGCGGGGGATCGGGACTCTGGGGTCGCCTGTCGCGGTGGCGGGAGCGGCGTGCATGACTCCTCCTGAGGTTGGGATCGAGTGGAAGGGAGGGGCGCCAACCCCTTCCGACAGAAAGAAGCATACCACAATTAAAGGTCGAATGTTGGCGTGTTGCTCCGCCGTGTCCGATGCGACTGTGACCGCTACTTTGCGAATCCGATCCGCATCCTGCGAGTTGCCCGGACGTCCGCCCTGGCCTGCTGATTCGTCGACGGCGAAGGGCGCCGGGGCCGTGAGCTCGCAAACTGTCGGTCGCTGAGGCTCGCAAACTACAACTCACAGAAGTCCCGTGACCTGGGCGTTTGCGGGTGCGGCTCGCAAAGTAGAGGTCACAATCGCATCCGAGATCCCCCGCTCGGCGCGTCGCCCGTACGCGGCCTCGCGGGGTCTCTGGATGGTTGGGCCTTGTGGTCCCACCGGGGACGTGGCCTCGCGGGCTGTGGTCAGGCGAGCCAGCGGTGCCGCGCCTCGGCCAGGCGTCGGCAGGCGGCGACTGCGGTGACCAACTCGTGAAGCTCGGCGGCGAACCGCGCCGTGCCGCCTCCGCGATGGCCGAACTGCGGAGATCGGTAGACCAGTGCCTCGAACTCGCCGCCGTCCTGGCCGGCAACGGGGGAGTACTCGGCGCGGAGGCCCGCGAACGCGGCGATTGGGCCAGCCAGGTGGGTGCTGCTGGAGACGTCGATCTCCCCGCCGTCGGCGGTTGGGATGCTCAGCCACCGGATCGGCGACGACGGGTTGGCCCAGAGCTCGAAGGGGATGCCCGCGCTGGTCAGGGCCGCCTGCACTGCCACGTCCACACTGTCCTCGGGCCCGAAGTTCGACCCTTGGCCGGCCATGGCGAGAGCGCGGTGGATGTGCTCGCAGGCCTCGGCGGCCCTGGCGACGCCGAACAGGCTGACGCTGGCGACGGTTGAGTGGTCGTAGGGGTCGGTGACGGTCCACGACAGTTCCTCGCCGTCATGGATGGCGTCCAGGATGCACGGCCGGCCTGCGATGTCGACGGCGATGCGGGCGCACCCGAAGGAGAGAGCGTCGGTGCCGATGGAGACGGCCACGCCGTCGGCGGCCAGATGCTCGGCCAGGAGGCGGGTGGCGGTCAGGCTGGGGGAGGTGTTCACGGTGTCGTCCTTGGTGGTGGTCGGCGCGACTGGGCCCCGGGGGGGGGGGGGGGGGCCCCCGGCCCCCGGGGGGGGGGGGGGGGGGGGGGGGGGGGCAGGGGGGGCAGAAAGACACCCCCACCCGGGTGGGGGGTTATGTGAAGC
>NZ_JBHYGR010000088.1:1821-35700 GCF_042738155.1 Kitasatospora sp. NPDC059088
CGGGGGGGGGGGGGGGGGGGGGGTGTGGGGGGGGGGTGGGGGGGGGGGGGGCGCGCGGCGGGGGGGCGGGGGGGGGGGGGGGGGCCCCCCCCCCGCCCCCCGGGTCGGCGGGGAAGGGCTAGGAGGCGAGCCTGGGTCGCCTGACGGACACCTCGACGGGGAAGTCGGTTTCGGTCACGCCCTGCTGCGCCATGGGGCTTGCCATGGTGTGTGCGAGGCGTTCGTCCTGCTTCGGGGTGTCGGCGGCAACGGTCACCTCGTGAAGGCGGGCCACTTCGGCGATGACTTTGTAGAGCGCCATGTGAAGTCCCTTCGGGTGGTGCCCGCTCCCGCTGCGGGCGGGAGCGGGCGGCTTCCTGCGGTCGCCGGAAGTCAGGCCTGCGGCGGCAGGGTCAGAGCGATGTCGGCGCTGATGCCCATCGCGACCCCGCGCTCGACGGCGGCGCTGTCGACCAGCGCGGCGACCTCGGGCCGCAGGGTGCGGTACCGGAGGTAGCGCGCGCCGAAGCCGTTGCTGTGCTGGGGGAACCCGTTGGCGGAGAACGCGGCGTCCACGGCCCAGTCGCTCTCCCCGACGAGGCGGGAGACGAACTTGGTGGAGCGCTCGTTGGGGCCGGCGTCGGGCCGGGTGGCGACCTCGACGTGCGCGTACAGGCCGTGGCGCTCGGCGCCGAAGAATCCGGGCTCCCGGCGGATCTCCACGGACACGATCCCGATGTACAGGGTCGTGACGGTCTCGTCGTCGCCAGTGATCGCGACGGGGTGAAGGACGGCGGCGGAACTGGACAAGGTGCTCTCCCTCTCGGAGGCGGATCGAGTGGCCGGGAGGGGCGCCAACCCCTCTCGACAAAAAGAACTATACCACATCTACATGCCACATCGGGGTGTGGTTGTACCCCGCCCGTCGTCGACGGACAGTGCGTCGAGCACCCGGCGCAGTTGGCGCAGCGTCAGGTGGTCGAGGGTGAGGCGGACCTGCTCCATCGTTCCCCGCGTCTCGGCCTTCGCGCTGACCGCCCCGTCGGGGGCCAGGCGGAAATGGACGGCCAGCCCTTCGCGCGGGTCGTCACGGAAGTGCCCATCGGGGTGCGGGAACCGGGCCAGCAGCTCCCGGGCCAGGCCCTCGCGCCCGCCACTGGCGACCGCCCGTGCGTGGATCGCATCCACCGCCCGGCCGAACGCCGCGTCGTAGGCCGGCAGGAAGCGCCGGCGCATGTCCCTGGCCAGATCCTCCAGGGGCCGGCCGAGACTGAACCCGATCGCCGGTCGGGCGTCGTCCTCGAAGTAGCCGGGAATCGCGGGGTAGCGGCCGCGCGCCACGATCCGCAGCGCCGGGCCGCCGCCAGGGTTCCGGCTGCTGAAGCTCAGGAAGAACCCCCGGCCCCGGCCGTCCGCCACGAAGCGGCGGTAGTCCTGATGTCCCTCGTAGGGGTCGGCGGCGATGTGCCACGGCGGGCCGAGCAGCGAAACCAGGTCCTCCACCCGGTCAGCGGGAAATGCAGGCACGGTACTTCCTCCTGTTCGGGCGCGAGGGCTCCGGGTCTCGTGTGCCCCCGCGCGGTCGGTCTGGTCAGAGTGCGGCTGCGTGAACGTGAGCCGTAGCCGCATGTTTCTCGCCCTGGCCGGCCCAGTGCGCGGCGTCGATGGTGTGGCCGATCACCGTCACAGTCCGGACGGCAAGGGCGACGTGGCCCTGGTCGGCCGCGGTCTGGGCCCGATCGGCTACTCCGGTGGCCCGGTCGGCGGCGTCTTCGGCGCGCGCGCCTGCGGCTGCGGACACCTCGGCATGGATGCTGTCCGCATCGTTCGCCTCGGCGGCGGAGGCGGCGCGCGCATCGTTGGCGGCCCGATGGGCGGCATCGGCGTACGAGCGGGCGCGGCCCGCGGTCTGGTGTGGCGTGTCGTTGCTGATCGCGGGGTGGGCCCCGGGCCGCCGCGCTGCGGACGGCCCGGGGCGCAGGTCAGCCACCGGCTGAGGCTGACCCGGGGATGTCAGGGCGCCGGTTCTGCCAAACCGAGCGCCCGACGTGCGGATTCGTACCGGGCGACGGCCAGGCGGCGCACTTTCGCCATCCCCGGGTGGTCGGAGGCGTACTGGTCGGAGGCCTGCGAGTCGTGGTCGACGACGAGCGGCACCTGATCCATGGCGTAGTCCGTGATCACTGCGCCGGTCGGCACGTGGACGATCCGGTAACGGCGCCACTGGGGCCGCTCCGTGAGCGTGCTGTCGTGTTCGCTCGCCATGAAGTCGCCGAGCTCGGCGGTCGCCAACGGTGCCGACGGGGCCGGAGCCCTGTCGCGAGGGTCGATGTGGAAGCTCACCGGGCGCTCCGCAAGTACATCGGGACGCCGGTGCCGGTCTGCTCCACCAGCCCCTCGGCCACCGCCGCACGGTCCAGCAGTTCGGCCAGCTGCGGAAGGACGGCGACGAACGGGACGGCGGGCGGAGCCAGGACTGGACCCTCCAGCGTGCCCCCCATGCCGCGCCCCGACCCGAAGGGGCGCCGAAGATGCGGGAAGCCGTTCGCGCCAAGCACGATGTCCGCGTGCCACTGGATCTCGCCGACCAGGCGGGAGACCTCGAAGCGCATCGGAGGCGACTGTGGCGATTCGGCGAACAGCAGGACGGCGCTCAGCCCCTCCGTGGGGCCAAAGAAGTCCCTCATCTTCCTGTGGGACATGGACTCGACGAGGGCGAAGGCGGCGAACTCGCACTCCTCGGCGGTCAGGATGACGGGCTGCAGCCCGCCAGGGGGCGTGATGGTGCTGGCCACGGGGCCTCCTTGCGGATCGGGATCGAGTGCTGTCGGCGGCGCCAACCGCCGACAGAAAGAAGTATACCACGAATACATGCCATGCTGAGGCGTGGCGGCGCACCTGATCTGATCTCAGACCGCCCGCTCGGCATCCAGCAGGCCGGTACCTTCGCGCTCGCCCCACACCCGCCACCCGGACGCCGCCAATGCCTTGACGCACGCCCGCTCGCCCTCCGCGCCAGCCCACGCCTCCGGCGCCACGGTCACCCGGCCGGCGGCGTCCCCCGGCATCACGCGGAAGCCCGCCGCGAGCACCACATCCCCGAACAGCAGCGCAGGCGACCGGCCGGCGTCCATGAGCACCGCAGCCGCCCCCACCACCGCAGCCTCGTCGCCGTGCCTGCCGTCATGGCCCACGGTCACCGCGCGCTGCGCCCGGGGCCGTCCGCGCGGGTCCAGGAGGACCAGCCCCAGCCCGATCCAGCGGCCCGCGTAGCCGTGGCGCAGGAGCGTCGCCTGGACCTCGAGTTGCTCGGTGCGACCGGGCAGTCGGTCCCCGGGGAAGTGCACCGCGACCGGGCCAACCCGGCGCCACGTCAGCGGGCGAGCGGCGAGGTGACCGTAGCCGGTGTAGTTCAGCGCCTGGGTCACCGTGCGGACGCCCGGGGTACGGACCGGGAAGCGCAGGGGAGTGCGAAGGCCTCGGGCCGGGCGTTGGGTGGCGCAAAGCGGGATGGTGGTCACGGGGGTGGCTCCTGATTCTGCGGGAGTGATGGTTGGGTTGGGGTGGGGGCGCCGCGAGTGGTCGGCGCCCCCGGGGTCAGAACGGCGGATCAAAGGAGAGGGCGCTGTCCAGGTGATCGGTGACGTCCCATGTCCGGTCGCCGTCGCGCACCTCGATGCGGTCGGCGGTCACATCGCCGCTTGCTCGGCCTAGCGTCGCGGTGACGACGACCTGCAAGTCGCGACCGGTCAGATTCCGGATCGTGCCGCAGATCATCCGCGCGACGGTCGGGGCGTCGGCCTGGTCCAGCGGGAGCGAACCGTCATCGCGATGACAGTTGTTGCAGCCGCAGGCCGGCGGGTGGACGGCCGTCTTACGAATCTTCATGGGGTGCTCCCGGCGAAGGGCCAGCCCAGTGCTGGCGACAGAAAGAAGCATACCACATATCAAGCCTGCCTGTCGGTGTGGGAATACGCCCGTCGATCAGGATGCCGCCGGTGCCGCAGCCAACAGGCGGCCCCGCCCGGCCCGCGTCGCATCCTCCGGCCTCCCGAGTCGGTGCGCAGAGATGCTGGTGCGATGGTGGCCACTCGGCGCTGACGCGCCATGTGCGCCTCCCATAGGGCCGCGAAGCCCGGCATGGCCTTCTCCTCGACGACGTCCGGCACAGCCACGAAGAACATCTCCGCCGCCGGGTAGTCGCTTCCCCGCCGCAGCAGCCACACTCGCTCAACCCCGGCCGGCTCCTCGACCTCCACATCCAGCCCCTGCCGGACCGCGGCCCGGTGCAGCATTCCCGACGCCGCCGCGCGTGACCGCGGCAGGCCTACGCGCTCCAGCGACCGCCACACCGTGCCCTTGCGCGTGGCGTCGGTACACCGGGGCGTCCGCTCGGCCGGAGAGCAGCGCTGATTCGCCAGCGCCCGGCAGGCCGCACACCGCACCTCGCGCCCCGCGCCGGCGCACGCCTCGCACCGCGGCCCATGACGGTCCATGCACCATGCGGAGCGACGAGCCGTCAGCAGCCGCCGGACCTTGAACACCGACCACTTCACCGACTCCAGCTGCTCCTCGGCGGCCGCCAGCGCGGCCGTGTTGCCGTCCTCGGCGAGCAGACGCGCGAGCGACGTGCCGGAGTAGAGGGTCGTCAGCGGGTTGAGCGCGTGCGCGGTCCACTCCAGGCAGGCCGCCATGGCCGCCTCCCGCGGCAGGCGGCGAGCGCGCTCCAGGTGGGCGTCACGAGACGCGGCGACCGACGGAAAGGGACATTCCACGCAATACGACTTGGGCCAGTCGACGCCGAAGATCCGCAGCAGCTCGGCCAGGAGGTCGGGGCGCGTCATCTGCCAGGAGATCAGCGGATACCACGGGCGTCGACCGTTCGTGGTGAAGCGGCGGTCCTTCTCAGCGCGCTTCACCTCCCGCTCCCCGGCGTCGTAGCCGAGGATGTGCCGGTAGCCCGGCGCCATGTTCTCTGCGGCCCACCGGTCGATCACCCAGCCCTTGTACTTGATCGAACAGAGGTGCTTGCCGGCGCTGAACAGGGGCAGGGTGCCGGAGGTCCGCAACTCATCGGAGAGCTTCCACGGTCCCGCCGGCTCGACGCGCTGCGGGTGCCGGCTGTCGGAGAGCACCAGGTACCCATCCGAATCCCGGCGTCCGCCCCGTGCCAGCTGGACATAGCGCACTCCGTTCTCGGCCATCAGCGGCAGCAGGAAGCGGTTCGCCAACTCGATCGTGTCCGACCACTCGTCACCCGTCATCGCCGTCACCACGGTCAGGTTGGACAGGTCCGGGCGAAGGCCGTGGCGAATGGGGTCGGTGATCAGCCGCCACAGGATGTAGGCGGAGTCCGCCCCAAGGCCAAGGCTGAGCAGCACCTGGTCCCGCGGCATGGGTGGTGCCGGCCAGTCGGGCGCTGCCGGGCGCAGGTGGGTCGTAGGCAGAACCAGAACGCTGAGAGCGCTGGACATCGTGGGACTCCGGGGTTGGCTGGATCGAGTGAGCCGACCGGGCGCCAACCCGACCGACGGAAAGAAGCATATCACATTTCAATGCCGAGTGGGGCTTGATGCTTGCCGCCTTCCTTCCCCACGGGACGCGCCTTCCCGGGAGCGGCCGCCAATCGGCAGCCCCCAGGAAGTGCGTGCCCACAACGGCTACGTCAGGACCTCCAGGATCATCAGAGCAAGATCGACGGGGCACTCCACCGTCAGCATGCCCCTGGTCGCCCGCGTAGGCCTGGCCCTGTCGGGGACCTGGACCGAGCACGTCACGGGCCCGGTTCCGGGGCCGAGAAGCAGGAGGTCGCCGTCTGGGCGCGGATCGTGCCACAGCTCCGGGAACCGCCTCAGCAGGGTGCTGGCGGCATCCGGCCGGGCGAGCACGGACGGCTCGGCGTCGGCCAGGGGGAAGGCGACTTCGAACGCCCGGACCAGCTTCGGGAAGCGCACTCCATCGGCCTCGACCTGGACTCGGCCGGGGTCGTCGATCCGCACCTCTCCGCGCACGAGGCCCCGCTCCCACGACACCACGTGCCAGCGGTCCCGCACGGCGGCCGCCACGCGGCCGCGCCGGCCCACTTGCTTGGCGAGAGCCTCGGCGACGGCGGCGGCCGTGACCAGTTCGGCGACGGCCTTCCCGCCCGGATCGCCTTCGGATTCGTGCGGCTGGTGCAGGTGGCTGCGCGCGATGGTGGCTGCGACCGCACGGGCGCTGGCGTGCCGGTGGGGCACCGCGGTCTCTAGAGCCTCGCCTGTGCCTGCGAGTGACTTGAGCGTGACACCGTCGGCCGTGACGGTCAGTCGAAGGCTCCGGCGCCGGTCCTGCAGGACGGCCGAGGTGCCCTCGTTGCGTGGTCCGACGCGTGCGCGCCACCGGCCATGACGTTCGGGCAGGAGGGAGCCGGCCTCGTGGGCCAGGCGGTGCAGCGCGGCAGGGTGGTTCTCGTTCACGGTGGGTCTCTCTCTCGAGGTCGGGGGTCTCCCGCGCCGCTGCGTACGTGTGCGCGCGGGCGGATGGCGGCCCGGCGCTGGGCCGGGCCGCCGGAACTTGCTGGGTAGGGCCCCGACTAGATCTCGGTGAAGGCCAGGCGGAAGTTGCACGGGCCGTGGGACCCCGGCGGGTTGGACATCTCCACGCCGGTGACCTCGCCGTCAGGACGGCCCGCCTGGTTCTCCAGGCCCTGGAAGACGAGGCTGCGCAGCGCGAGGAGGTTCACCGCACGCTCCCCGCGAACTGCGCGGCCGCGACGCGGCGGGCCCGGCACGCCTCGGTGTGCTCGCCCTCGGTGCTCTCGTGCGCCTCCTGCCAACTGGCCGCCGAGCCGCTGAGACCCAGGGCGCTCAGCACATCGGCCACGGCGGCAAGCTCGCTGCACTGCATGGATCCCGCGACCTCGTAGGCGAGATCGAGGCTGCTGAACTGCTCCGCGAAGTCGAGCAGGGCCAGCCCCAGCCCCAGCGGCGCCCGCCACCTGGTGCCGTCCATGGTCAGGTGCGACGGGTGGGTCAGCCGCGTGGCCACGACGGTCCTGTTGTCCTGTGCGAGCCGCTGGCCGTAGCCCCACCCGGCCGCCTTGACGGCCTCGATCAGCGCAGCGCTGGCCGTCGCGCGCTGCTCCGGGGACAGGCTGTCGCGGTAGCGCACGACCACCCCGTCGGGGCGCGGCGTGAGGGCGAACGGCTCGTGGATCGGCAGGGCGATCTTGTCGATAAGGGCGGCCGCCTCGATGAGGATGGCGGTACGGAGCTCCATTGGTGTCCTCCTGGGCCAGATCGTGAAATCGAGTGGCCGGGCGGGGCGCCAACCCCTCCCGACAGAAAGAAGCATACCACATATTGCGTCCGCATGCCGTGCTTCCGGCGGGTGCGATGAAGTCGGCCGCCGCCCGCGACGTCAACTCCCCTCTGGGTGCGGGCGTCGGGCCATGGACGCTACCGGTGGCCGGCCAGGCCGTGTTCCGGTTGCGGGTACGGGCCCGCTAGAATCCGGGGTACATCCTGGAGCTCGAAGGTGGACCGCTGTTGCGGACTCTCCCGGTAGGTCTTGGATCGAGTGCGAGCGGTGGGCCGTGCACCTAGTCCAGACTCCCCTCGGGGACCGTCCCTCCTTCGGGAGGGCGGGCGGCCCTCCGCTCGTTGAACCTCCGCTGAACACGCAGGCGCGGCCCGCGTGAGCGGACCGCGCCCGAGTGCGGTCAGGCCGCGAGCGTGACCTCCTCCCCCTCCTTCCCGGCCTCCGCCGTCACCTCGCTGGCCTCCGTGGCCTCGCTGTCGCCCTGGTGGTCGGACACCGCCGCAGCATCGGCCCCGGTCTCCTCGTCCTGCGGCTCGCTGGCCTCTCCCCCGGTGTTCGCCGGGGCGTGCCCGGTCTCCTCCCGCGCCTCGGCCAGCGCCTGCTCCAGCTCCTCCTCAACCTCCGCGTCGCTCTTGCGGGCCGCCTCCTGCCGGGCCTCGTCGGCGGCCTTGATCGTGTCGATCAGCTGCCGTTCACAGTCGGCCAGGGTGTAGCCCTCACCCGCCAGGAACTCCAGCCAAGCGGCCACCTCCCGGCTCGGGTTGCGCCACGCGCCGTCGTGCATGTTCTCGCGCTCGAACGCGGCGGCGACCTTGGCCAGGAGAAGGAACGCCCGGCCGGGCCGCCCGCGCCGGGCGATCACCCTCGCGAACGGCTCCTCGTCCCGGTGGCTCCAACCCTCCTTGGGCGGTTCGACCTTGAGGAGCTTGGCGACCAGCTCCAGGTGACCAGTGCTGCTGAAGAAGCGCGGGAACCAGTAGGTCTCCCCCATGGTCGCCTTCATGATCCACTGCCAGGCGGCGTCGGAGACCTCCTTGGGGTCGTCCTTGCCGGGGTTGATCAGGCGGACCAGGAAGGCGGTTCGCACCTCGCGGGCGGCCCGCCAGTCCTTGTTGCCCTGGATGACCCGCTTGCGCTCGGCCTTGGCGGCCTCCTTGTCCTCGGCCGTCTCGGTCGTGGCCTTGGCGGCCTCCTCCGGGGTGAGGCTGTGGCCGTTGCCGGACCAGTTCCGGCACACGTACACCGCCCGGGGCTTGTCGTTGTCGATGTAGGCGGCGTGGTCCGGGCAGATCTCGGCGTGCGCCTTCGCGGTCATCTTCTTGCCGACCGCGTTGAGCAGGTGCGACAGCGGCCGGACGGGCCCCTCCCATCGCCACTGGGGACGGACCAGGGGGATGCCCGCCGCCTCAAGCTCGGCCGTGATCTGCGCCCGCTTCTCCGCCTCGGCCGCCCGCGCGCGCAGCTTGGCCATCGCCTGCTCCCAGTGGCCGCGCTTCTTGTTGCCCTCGCGCTGGTCGTCCCTCCGCGCCCGGTTGAGCTCCCACAGCGCGTCGCTGACGCTTTCGACCTCGGCGTATTCGGCCTGCTCGACGATGTCCCATCCATCGGTCCCCAGCCTCTCCAGGACCTCGTCGGAGAGCTGGGCCGCGCGGTTGGCGGCGGCGACTTCGGCGGGCTTGTAGCCGAGCCGGCGAGCTTGCTTGGCGCGCTTGGCGTCCGACATGTCCATCAGGGCGAGCTGGGTGAGGCCGTCGGTCACGTCCCGCTTGGACGACTGCTCGCGGTGGGTGTTCTCGATCATGCTGAGGACCAGCGTGTCGTCGTCCACCCCGGCCAGGTCGCGCCGCACCAGGACCGGGATCCGGCGGCGCGGCTGGCCCCGCTTGACGGCCTCGCGGTTCGCGATGAGCTGCGCCTTCCAGCGGCGCTGGCCCTTGTAGATTCCGAGCTTGCCGCTCTCCTGCGGCCGGGCGCCCACCGGGTCCTGGACCCCCAGGTCGCGCACCGATGCCTTGAGCTTCGCGTCCGGCTCGGTGTGGTGCTTCTTGCGGTGGTTGTACTCGTCCAGGACGAGGTCCTCGGGGAAGTGGTACTCCAGCGTGCCGACGTCGTGGGCCAGGCCCTCGTCCTCGGTGGTGGCCTGGTCGGCGGCCTCCTGCGGGTTGATGGTGTCCTGGGCCTCGGGGGTGGCCTCGATCATGGTCGCGGTCATGGTGGTGCTGTCCTTTCGGAGGATCGGGATCGAGTGGCCGGGAGGGGCGCCAACCCCCTCCGACAGAAAAAACTATACCATACTTCGGTGTCGCGCGTGGGTGTCGTGCACTCTTCTTCGAGGCGGGCTGCGGGGGCCGGGGAGGCGGTGTCGGGTCCGGGGCCTGAATGGCACTCCGGCGCGGCCGGCCGCCGCGTTGTGTTGGGGCGGGCGCAGCCGCGCGCCCGGTCTGCGAGCTGCGCGAGCGCGCCGGCCGACACGATCGCGCCCGTGCGTCTACCCGAAGGGGCCGTGCACCGGTATTGGAGCCCGCAGCGAAGGAGCGCGGATGCCGGGGGCGAAGGGCCGCCGGTCCGTGCCAGCCTGGGCGGCTGCGGCGCGGTGCCTGGCTGCCCCTCGCGGGCCGCTGGCGCCTTGGGCGGCTGCTGGGGCCGGCCGGGCGGCGGACGGGGCCCGACGGCTGCCGGGCCCCGAGACGGTGGCGCTTACGCCGCGCTGGATTCGGTGCTGGTGTCCTTGGCGGGGGCGGCCCCATCGCGCTGTGCCAGGTGCGCGGCCATTTCCTCGGGCGTCATGCGCCCGCTGATCTCGCCGTATGGGTAGGCGCGCGTCTTGTCCGTCGTGGCACCGTCCTTGGTGACCACCGGTCCTTCGTTGTCGTCGTGCGGGCCAGTGAGGGACTTCGCGTTCACCCGCAGCACCTCGAACCAGCGGCCCCGTCGCCGCAGGAAGTCGCCCTTGGTGAAGTCGTCCTTGCTCCAGCCCCGGCGCAGCCCCTCGGCCTCGTCCAGGGCGCCGCGCCAGTAGGCCAGCCGCTCGGCGGCCGACTCCTTGCGCGCCGTCAGCTTCGCGTGCTCCTTGGGCTGCTGGTCCGGGTCGACGGCGGCCAGCTCCTCCTCGGTCTTGGCCAGGAGGGCGCCGAACTCCTTGACCAGCCGGGTGGCCATCTCCTCGGCGCTCATGCGCCCGGCGATCTCGTTGTAGGGGAAGGGCCACGTCCAGTCGAGCCGGGCGCGGTCCTTGGTGACGACCGGGCCGTCGTTGTGGATGTGCGGGCCGGTGACGGACTTCTCGTTCACCTGGAGCACCTCGAACCACTCCCCCCGGTACTTCAGGAAGTCGCCCCTGACGAAGTCCTTCGGCCCCCAGACCTTGAACCCGGCCGCCTCGGCGTCCCTGACCACGCCGCGCCAGTACTCCAGCTGCTCGGTGATCTCGGCTCGCCGCGCCTCCAGCTCCTCGCGGTGGTGCGGGTACTTCTCCGGATCCCAGCCGGAGCTGCCCTTGCCCTGCAGATCGCGATCGGTGCGGCGCAGGTCCGCCTCCAGGCCCTCGATCCGGCGCAGCGTGCGGGCCGGGTTCTTGCGGAACTCCTCGAAGTTGGCCGCCGCCTGGGCCCGGTCGGCGTGGTATTCGGCCTTCCCCTGCTCGTCGATGCTGCGCCGCATGCCGGCATCCATGCGCGCGATGGCGCGGCGGTGGCCCTTCTCGCTGTGATGGCCGCGAAGGATCGGCTGTCCGGCGGGAATGGCGTCGGCGATCGCGTGGGAGGCGCGCCAGGCGGCCTCCGAGCGGGAGGCGGCGTTGTCGGCGAGCTCCTCGTGCCGGTCGGCACGCTCCTGGGCGCGGTCGTAGCGCTCCTGCTCGGCCGCGGCGAAGCTGCGCGTCTGGGCGTTGTCGACCTCGACGGTGACGGTGAACCGGCCGGTGGCCTCCAATGCGCGCTTGGCCGCGTTGATGGCCCAGGTGTTCGCCCGGGAGTCGCGCGAGCGCGGGATGGCGATGATGCTGACCGAGCGCATCCACCGGAAGTTCGCCGCCTTGCGGGCGATCTCGTACGCGCCGTCTCCCTTGCTGGAGCCCTCCAGGACGGTTCCCTGGTCCCAGGTGTGGCGGATGGTCAGCTCGGTCTTGGTGGTCTCGGCGTCCATAGGTGTGCCCTCCAAAGGGGGTTGGGATCGAGTGGTCGGGAGGGGCGCCAACCCCTTCCGACAGAAAGAACTATACCACATCTGAATGCCCATGCGGGGTGGGCCGGCCCCTGTGGGGGCCGACCCGCCCCGCCCGGCCTACGGCGTGAGGGTGCGGCTGTCCATGGCGATGCCGAACCCGCCGTCGTCGACGTTCAGTACGAACCAGTTCACGCCGTCCTTGTCGCTGCGGCGGATCCAGTCCAGGAGGGTCGGCGCGCTGCCGTCCGACAGCGGGTAGGTGTCCTGCAGCGGGATCATGTGGACGAAGTCGTCGCCGCCGACGGGCGTCTTCGACAGCAGGCGGTCACGCTCGGGGCCCCAGTTGTGGGCGAACACGTCCGGCAGGTCGGGGAACGGGCGCCCGTTGGACTTGATGAACGTTCCCGCGCTCTTGCACCACGCCAGCGCGGGGGTGGGAGGCGTGCCGTCGTAGACGGCATGGCGGTCGGCGGCGGCGGCGTGCTCGGCATGGAGCCGCACCGAACTGAGGTCGAAATACAGATCGATGGTCTTCTTGGGCATGGTCGTCTCCTCGGGGGATGAGTGCTTGGCGTGCCGGGGGCGCGCGGCCCCTGGGTGGCGCTCAGCGGCGGCGCCCCCCGGGCCGCCGGGTGGTCGCCGTGTGCGCGGTCGGGGAGTGCTCAGAGAATGCGAGCGGGCGTGATCGACTCGCGGCCGACGTGGTCGAGGACCGGAATGCCGTCCTGGCTGCGCAGCGTGTACGCCTGCCGGTTCTCGCTGGCGCACGACGGGCACAGGCACACGTCGGCGAAGTAGAGGGCGCGGTAGTCGGGGAGGTTGCCGTGGTACATCACCAGGGTCTGCGGCCAGATCAGTTCGGCGGCGTCGAGCATGTCGGCGAACGCCATGGCGATGTCCTCCTCGTCCCCCAGGGGGCGGAAGTGGGGCCGCTCCGGCGTCGTGGGGGAGTCGGGCGTCACGTCCTCCCAGCCCTGCGCCCAGTCGTTCGCGGTCAGAATCGCCCCGGGCCAGTCGGTCGACCCCGGCCTGCTGATGAACCCGTAGGCGACCGGCGCCTGGCCCTTGGGGGGAGTGGCGACGTGTTCGCACTGGAAGACGGTCACGTCCTCCGGGCTGCGGGTCGGGCCGCTGAGCGCGTAGGAGCGGGCGGCGGCGAAGAAGTCGTTCGTAGGCACGGGTGCACTCCTGGATGAGTGAGGGGATCGAGTGGCCGGGAGGGGCGCCAACCCCTTCCGACAGAAAGAACTATACCACATTTCAAGGCTGCGTCGGGGCTGTGCTCCGTCCGCACGCAGCATCGGACCTTGCTGGGGCCATGACCGGCCGGCTCGCCCGCGCGGGCCTGATCCAGGCCGAGCGCGACCCGGCCCCGGGGCCCCCGGGGCCGGGCGCGGCCTACAGCCGCGCAAGGGCCCTCTACGGCGCCGACTGCCCGGCCGCGTCGCCCGCCGTGACCCCGGCCAGGAAGCCGAGCGGGGCGGCGGCGCCCTCGACCGTCTCAACGGCCATGACCGCCAAGACGGCCGTCACACCCGGGCGCACCTGACCGCCGCGCGGCCCCGACCGCCGGTCGGCCCACACGGCCGCGGACGCCTGCTGATCGAACCGGTACCGACCGTAGGCGACCGTCCACACCAGGTCGAACACCCACCTGCCCCGATCCGTCGTCCCGCAGATGTTCACCGCGATCGCCGAACCGAACCCGCTCCCGCGCGTTCGACGGGTCATCAACCACCCGTTGCGCGCTGCGCACCGCCACAGCGTGTCCAGCGTCTCGGGAACGGGGAAAGCCGGCTGCCACACCGCCGACTCCGCGACGGGCGCCGGCCAGTGGCGTACCGCCTCCGCCCGGGCGCTGAGGCGCTGCTCCTGGGCGCGCTGCTCGGCCGCCTGCTGCTCGGCACGGGCCTGCGCGGCCGCCTTCTCGCGGTCCGCCACGGCCTGGCGCTCCCGGTGTTCGGTGAGCTGCCGTTCCCGGTCGGCCTGCGTCTGCGCGTCGGTGGCAGGGGTGAGCCGGTCCCCGGGCACGTCCGTCCACCCCTCCCCGGCCAGGGGGCGGACCCGGAACGTGCCCTGCCCGCGGTAGCAGGCGATGCGGGCGACGCTGCGCGGCGCTTGGTCGGCGTCGCCGGGCTCGACCCACACCGGCAGGCCGCGCAGCAGCCGACCCCGGCCGTCGTCGGGCCGTCCCTCGGCGTCCGCCGCGAGGCGGGCGCGCGCATCGGCACCAGCTTCCCGGGCGCACTCCAGCGACTGCCCAGCGTCCAGGGCAGCCTCGAACACCGCGCGGGCGGCCTCGTCGCGCTGCCGCTCGGCCGCCTCGTTGGCCGCGCGCACCGCGTCATGGGCGCGGTTGCGAAGGTCGAGCCCATGGCGCACCAGCATCAGGTGCCGCAGAGCGGCGGCCTCCGGTCCTGCCGCTGTGTCCAGCCACGCCTCCACCACCGGCACGTTCTTGGACATGTCCAGCGACAGCCCCCACTGGCTTCCGCCGAGCAGCGCCCACACCTCGACCGTCAGGCGCTGCACCCGGGCGGCGGTTCGTGCCGCGCCCGGCGCGAACAGCGCCGCGCCCTGCGCGGCGGCCTCGGCCAGCCGGACGGACTCCCGCACCTGGTCCTGGTCGCCCTGCCGGGCGAGGACGGCCGCAGCCGCGATTCCGAGCGTGAACAGCGCCTGATCCTGCTCGGGGTCGTGGCGCAGGGAGGCGTTGACCTCGGCCGCCGTCGCGTGCCCATCACGGCCGTGCCAGACGTCCCACCCCTGGAGGAACGTCATACCCGCCCGGCCGTGGTCCGCCCACCAGGCGGCGAAGTCCCGCTCGGCGCCCGCCACGGTGCGAAGCACCGCCTTCGCGAAGTCGGCCGGCGTGCCGTCGGGGTCGGCCCGCCGCCACCGCGCCTCATCGGCCGCCAGCGCGGCCTCGTCCCGGGCGACGTAGCGCGAGCACACCTCCTCGGCCTCGAGGTCGAGCGCCCCCAGGTCGAGGGCCTGGGCGTCGTCCACACAGGAGGCGGCCAGCAGCCGGGCCCGGCCCGACAGTTCGAACACCCGCCGGGCACCGCCCGCCCGGTAGGCCTCGCGCTCGGCCCTCGCGGCGAGCACACCGACCACGGCCGCCCGCCGCTCCAACCGGCGAACCGTCCGCTCCGCCGCCGTGCGCAGCGGCCCCGCCGGCACGCCCGCCGGTCCGACGCGCGCCACCGCCCGCCGGCCGGAAGCCGCGGCGGTGTGCGCCTGGTGCGCCTGACCCCGGGCCAGAAACGCCCAGTGCTGCGCGTCGCTGCCGTGGCAGGTGCGTCCCGCTGCCTCCGGGGCCGGGTCGACCAGGGACGCGGTAAGGCCGTGCAGGACAGACGAGAGCAGCCGCCACCCGATACGGCGTGTCTCCTCGGTTCCGGAGCGGTGAACGCACGCGCCGCGCCAGCGGGGCCGGCCCGTGTTGTCGGTCTCCCACACGCACCGGACTTCGGTGGGCTCCGAGCCGGTGATGGTCGCGACGCGGCCGGTCAGGAACAGTGCCGTGAGCGGTCCGTGCCTTCCGGGGCCCGACCACGTGCTCACGACCCAGCCGGAGCGTCGGGCCTGGTCGGCGAGCCGGGTCATGACGGGTGCCATGCCGTCCGGGCCGGTCGCGGCCAGCGAACCGGCGGCGAGAGCGGACGGAAGGGCTGTGCAGGTGTCCGTGATGGGAGTGTTCATGCCTCTGTCCTCGGAGTATGGGGATCGAGTGGCGTCCCGGGCCGGTGCCGACCGGCCCGGGACGGGCAAGCGGTGCTCGCCCGGCGCGCGGGCGGGCGGGCGGTTTCTGGGCAGGACGGTCAGCTGACGCCGTTCTCGGCGAGCTGTGCGGCCGTGACCGACGCGTCGTCGATGACGACGAACGCGTCGATGACGCCGGACAGGTGGGTCGCCTCGACCCGTAGTCCTTCCTCGTCCAGGCGGCGGAAGGCGGCCCCGGCCAGGATCGCCTCGGCCGCGCGCCGCAGGCTCCGGCTGACCCCGAAGGGGCCGTATACGGCGGGCTTCTGGTCGTCCGCGCGGGTGCTGAGCACCCAGCGGGCGGACTGCACCCGCTCGTCGTCGCCGAGCCGCAGCAGTCGGCGCGCCTCGCCCAGGGCTGCCTGCCACAGCGGTTCGCGCGCCGCGTCGGGCAGGTCGCGGGCCATCTCGGCGGCCGCGCGCCGACCGGCGGGGTTCAGGTGCACGGTGGTCACAGGCCCGCTGGCCGTCTGCCTGGTGACTCGCTCGGCGAGCTCGCGGCGGACGATCGCCTTTACGGTCGCGGCGTGGCCGTCGACACGGTGGTTCTGGGCGGTGAGGGCGGCGAGCAGGTGCTCGCCCATCGCGGAGGCAAGGGCGCGCGAGGTCGTGGTCACGGAGAATCCCCTTGGTGGGTGTGGAAACTGGATCGAGCGGGACGGGAGGGCGCCAACCCTCACCGACAGAAAGAAGCATACCACAACGAGATCCCGATTGGTGGGTCTGTGCGCCCACGCGGGTACGCCGGAGCCTCAACGGATGCGATGCAGGTGCCGGGGCGGTACCGGACCGCTGAGCCAGACATCGTTGGCGGACAGCCGGAATTCGTGCCCCGCGGCGGAGAGGGCGGCCGCGTCCACCTGCAGCACCACGGGCCGACCGTGCCGCGACCCGACCCGGATCGCCGTGTCGATGTCGGCGGAGAGGTGAACGTCCTGACGTGCCATCGGGCGCAGACCCTCGGACAGGATCGGCTGCAGGGTGTGCTCGGCGGTGCCGTGGAACAGCGCGGCCGGCGGTTCGGCGGCGGGCAGGCCCAGGTCCACCGCGATGGTGTGCCCCTGGCTTGCCCGGATCGATCGTCCGTCCTCGGAGTAGGCGAAGCGGCGCTTGTCGTTTTCGGCAACCACCTGGTCGAGCTCGGCCCGGCTGAGCGGGCGGCCCTGCGCACCGAGCGCGGCCAGCAGCTCGTCGACGGTCACCCAGCCGGCCACATCCAGGGTGAGCCCGGCGCATCCCGGGTCGTGGCGCAGGATCCGGCTGAGCAGCGTCGACGCCTGGACGATCCGGCTGTTGGGCAGCGGGGCCGCCTCCGCCTGGCGCGGGGGCGGGGTGAGAGCCGGGCCCGCCCCCGTCGTGCCGCGCGCGGCGCCGCGGGCAGGCTTGGCCTCTTGGGACTGAGAGGTCGTCGACATGGTTGGGCTCCTGGGTTCTCTCGGGCTGGGTGTCGCCGGCGGGCGGAGGGCTCGGCCCCGGTTGTCCGGGGCCGCCCGGGCTGTGCCGAGGGGCACAGCCCGGGCGCGGGTCGGGTGCGGTCGCGACGGGCGAGGAGGATTCCCCTGCCCCCGTCGCCCGCTGTGACGGCTACAGCGACCGGTGCCGCCCGTCCGTCGTCTCGATGTCGAGCGTGAGGTAGTAGTTCACATGGAAGTAGTCCGTCGTGATGTCGCTGCCGTCGAAGTTGTAGGCGTTGCCGAGCGCCTTGAGCTCGTCGGCCAGGGCCTTGAGCTGCTCCGTCGGCACCTGCCGCTCGAAGCCGTGCACAATCCCGGTCGTCCAAGCCCACTCGGGGGCGGCGTTCTTGATCGTCATCCGGATCGCGCTCCCGCCGGAGAAGTACTCCCTGCGGATCGAGAACTTCACCCCCGCCGGTGCGTCGCCGATCGCGTTGGGCACCTTGACCGTGCCGGGTCCGTCCTCGGCGCTGCGCACGGCCAGCTTCTGCTGCATCTTCACGTCGTTGCGGATCAGTGCCGCGATCTCGGTCGTGCTCAGCCGGCTGTTGTACTTCTCCCCGTAGTGGATCGGAATGCCGACCCACCCGGCCCGCTCGCCGCCGTGCCGCCCGTCGCTCCCATTGCCCTTCGCCTCCTGGGCTGCCCGCACACGGGCCAGTGCCCGCCTGGCCGCGTCTCGCTCTTCGGCGGAGGTGCGGGGGTGGTCGATCAGGGCCTGCAGGTAATCGGCCTTGGACGGGCGGGTCTTCGTGGCGGCCATGGGGAGTCTCCTCTTGCGGATGGTCGGATCGAGTGGCCGGAAGGGGCGCCAACCCCTTCCGACATAAAGAAGCATACCACATCTCAATGCCCCTCGCGGGCATGGGGTTCTACCCGCCGTGCGGCTCCTGGCGGTCCTGGGCCTCGTAGAACTCGATCCGCCACCCCATGATGCTGCGCCACTTCTTGTACGCCGACTCGTGTTCGGACGTCTCGCGGTGGCCGCTGCCGACGAACCATCGGGCGAAGTTGGCCGCCATGCGCTCGGTGTGCCGGGGGCGGGCGAACTCGCGGGCGGCGCGCTCGGCGGCGACCCGTTCGGGGTGAGTACAGGCAGGGCGCGGGCCGTTCAGCGGGCGCTCGATGCCGGCGCCGCACGAGCAGCACCCCGCGACCATCGGCCCCGCCGGGGGCAGGGCAGCGATGTCGAACAGGGCATCGGGCTGCGGGGTTTCGTGGTGTCCTGCGGTACTGCGAGTCATGGACGTCGTCCTTCATGTCGGGTCGGGCTCTGCCTGGGCCGGGCCGTTGTGGGGTGAGCCGGCGGGCACTCTGCCGCGCCGGGGCGGCCGGTCAAAGGGGTGGGAGCACGGTGAGCATCGGCTCGCCGTCGGGGTGCGCGTCACTCGGGCGCTGCCGGCCCGGCGCGGCCGACGTGAGGAGACAGTCCTCGCCCACGAAGTGCCGGCCGACGAACCGTGACGCCCAGACCGTCTGGGGAAGCCGGGAGAGCGCGGCGGCCCGGCGTACCGGCGCCAGCATGGCCTCGGTGAGCTCGTCCACCATCGGCGGCGCGACGTCGGCGGCCCGCCAGTCGCGCGGCTCGTCCACCGTTGCCGCTGCGCACGGATGGACGGGGTTGTTGCGGATGGTCGCTTCGGCCTCGCGCCGTTCCAGCGGCGCGCACACCCCCCGGCCGCCGGGCACGGTACCCGTGGCGAACCACGGCTGGTAGTGGTAGCCCTGCCCGCGGTCCGTCCACACAAGGCGCAGCCGCCCGGAACCGCGCACCGGTTCGCCGGTCAGCTCGACGATGAACTGGGGGCCCAGGTTGGTGAGGCCGGCGGGCTCCCATCCGACCTCGCCATGCCAGCCGTACCGCCTCGCGTGGTTGATCAGGGCCGCAACCGGCCAAGGGGTGCGCGGGCGGGAAGTCGGGGTCATCAGGTCTCCTCCTCGGGTCAGGTTCGGGTGGTCGACGGCGGCCGGGGCGTCCCGGCCGCGCCGCGTCGGGCAGGGCGGGACGCCCGCGGCTTCTGGCGCAGGGCGCTCGATCCGGCGGGTTGCCGCTTCGGTCAGCGCACGCTGCTCACGGCGGGGAAGTGGCCGAGCGTGCAGAGCAGGCCGACGGCCCACTCCGCCGGGACGTCCCGCAGCGTGAGGCTGACGGTGCTGGCGTCGTCGGCCATGTGGACCTCGCACCACACACCGGTTCCGGTCGCGTCGCCGTGCAGGTGGCGCGCGGCATCCAGCGGCCGGGCCGGGTTCGGGGTGGGTGTGACCCCGGGAAGTCGCTTGCTGAGCCGCTCGGCCAGCTGGCGCCGCTGCTCCTGCTCGTGCTCGTCCCGGGCGTTGAACGTGGTGATCGTGGCCAGGACGCGGTGGTAGCGCGGCAGCAGACTGCGCTTGACCTCCCATGACAGGGTGCTCGCGGTGCGGCATGCTGCGACGGTCACCATCGGGTCGTCGTCGGGTCCCATCGGGCGGCGCGTGGCCGGGTAGTGGCCGACGGCCGAGATGCGCCGCCGTCCCCGGTGCTCGTGGGGGAAGACTCGCAGTGCGCGGCCGTCGGGGTGCCGGATGATCCGGCCCGGCGGGTTCGCGCTGTGCTCGCGGTCGACCTGCCAGCCGGGGCCCAGGGTGGCGGCCACGCGGTCGGCGGCCCGCCAGACCTCGGTGACGGTCCGGATGCTGCTCTCGACGGCGGCCAGCAGTTCGGCGAGCTCGCGATTCCACGCGGCCATGTCCCGGACGTCGCCGATCGAGGGGGATTCGTACACGACGATGTTGCGCTGCCACTCCTCGCCGCTGCGATGCACCGCAGTGAGCCCCGAGTACTCGGTCAGCGTCCCGTCCAGCTCGGAGTTCACGTCTGTGATCCAGATCTGGCTGCGGTCGGGAAGGTCGATGTACACCCAATCGAGTGCGCCGTGGCCGTCGGTGTCGTGGTCGATGCCCCGTGCGTTGAGCGCACCGATCAGGGCCTCGCGAAGGCTGTCGTCAGGGCTGTAGGTCGCGGCGTGCACGTGGGACTCCTCGGTGAGAGGGCCGCCCGGCTCGGCGCCGGGCGGGCAGGGGCGGGATCGAGTGGTCGGTGGGGCGCCAACCCCTTCCGACAGAAAGAAGCATACCACAATTGATGCCCGACTGCGTGTGGTGTGGACCGCGGGCCGCACGGGCCGGGTCTCACGGCTCGGCGCCGCTGGCGGCACCCCCGCTGACCCGGCCGCGTGCCCGTGCGATGCACGGCTACCGTCGCCCCGACGATCGGATGCTTCGCCCGGTCGCCTCGGCAGCCCGGGCATCGACCCCCGACCGGATGGCCTGCGTCAGGAGGGGAAGGCAGCTTCCGCCGACGCTCGTGGTGCGGCCGCCGGATTCGCCGGCCCAGCCGTCCGGGGTGATGGTCAGGGTCGCTGCGGGATCCTCGGCGAAGGGGGACATGAGGAGAGGGGGGTCGTGCCTGGGCTTCATCACCCGGACTTCGAGGCCCGGGAAGGCGCCATCCTCCTGGGCGGGCCGCAGGGCACCGGCAAGGCCGTCCAGCGCGACCGCTGCGCCGCCGGCCTCGTCCAGGCCCGCCCACAGGTAGACCGGGAATACCGGTCGCTGTCGGTTTCGCCCGGTGTTCCTCCATGTCAGGCCGGGGTGAACTTCCGCAAGCCACCCGCGCACGGCGCTGTCCAGGCCCTCGGTGCCGCCGGCGAGCTCCGACCAGCGCCGGATCAATCCGGCTGGCCCCTCGGTGGCCAGTGCGGTCCTCAGGTCGGCCTGGGCGATGCGCTCATCGAGATCACGCATATGGCGCGTGAGCCTCGACTCCTCTTCTCGGATACGGGTTCTCTTTGCCTCCGCCGCCCTTCGCTGCTCTCGCAGATCCTCAAGGCCGGCGTCCGGACTGAACGTTGTGGAGCTCACGATGGGTCCCCTTTCGCGGGTGGTCGGATCGAGTCGACGGCCGGGGCGCGGTCGGTACCGCACTCCGGCGGGGCCGCTACGTGCTGGCGGCGGCGAAGGCGTGGACGTGCGCAGTGTGCGCGTGCCGCTCGGCGTCCGCGGCCCATTTGGCGGTGTCGGCGGCGTGGTTGATGACGAGCGCGGTGAGGACGAGCGGCGGTGCGGCGCGGTGGGCGGCGGCGGACTTGGCCCGGTCGGCGCACGACTGGGCTTGTTCGGCAGCGTGCTCGGCCCCGTCGGCCGCGGCGGAGGACATCTTGGCGTGGATGCCGTCCGGGTGGGCCTGATGGGCGGCACGGGAGGCGTTGCGCGCCTCCTCGGCGGCCCGGTGCGCCTGCCTGGCGTACGCGGACGCGCGGGCGGCGGAACGGGCGGCAGGGTGACGGGCGGTGTCCTGGGCGTTGATCACGGGGGGTTCTCCTGATCGGGTCGGGGTTGGGTGTCCGGCGGGGGGGGGGAGCGGCGGCACCGCTGCTCCCCCGCCCCGGCCGGTCTACGGGCGGGAGTCCAGGCGGGCGAACAGTTCGGCGGGGCTGTCGCCGGTAGCGGCAAGCTCGGATCGGCGGGCCCCCTTCCACATCCGCCACCTGTCGCCGGCCATCCCGGGCGACCACGTGAGGACGTAGGACCCGGTGGGGGTGGTGACGTCCCACCATCCCCGGGACGTCGGGGCGGCGGTCACGCCGTCGGGAAGTTGCCCGGTCAGGTCGGGAACGGGCCCGTACATCCGATCGACGTACGAGAGGTAGGCCGGGGTGGGGACGATCGCGACCTTGGACACGTACGGGGCCGGGGTGCGCATGGACGTCGACCACTCGGCGCGCGTCGCCTTCTCGGCGTTGGACATGACGGCCTCGGTCCACTGCGCGCCGGGGGCGTAGTTGAAGCCGTACCGGTAGAGGTGCCATCCGGCGGCGGACAGCAGGCCCGGTGTCATCGCGCCTTCGGAGAGCTCGCCGAGGAATGTCCCGGCCGGGTCGTTCGGCCGACCGGCCGGGCCACGCTCGGTGAGGCGGGCGACGTAGGAGGAGCAGACAGCGCCACCGGCGGTGAACAGGCGCAGTGTCGCGCCTTCCCCGGTGAGGGGGTATCCGATGGTGATGGAGGCGAGGGTGGGGCGGCTGGAGAGTTCGCCACGGCGGGCGCGGTCGATGCGGCCGGCAAGGTTCATGAGGGCTTGCTCCTGTCGGATGGGGTGCGGCGCGGCGGGTGCCGCGCCGCACGATTGCTTGCCGGTTCGGGTCAGCGGGCGGTGCGGCGGGCGCGGGAGATTCGGGCCGTGACGGTCTGCGTGATCTCGGTCGACCGGTCGGTCAACAGGCGGTCGTGGTAGTCCGTCAGGTCGACCGATCCCTTCGGCAGTTCGGGATAGGCCTCGGTGTAGAAGGCGAACCACGCTTCGGCGGCGAGCCGCAACGCCTGCCGGAAGCGGCTGAGCCGGTGCTCGATGCGGCGGCGCTCGGCGTCGGACAGGTCCCGGTCGACGTCGATGAACGACAGCCCCTTGGGCCGGTCCATCGCGGCGACGGTACGGGCAGTGGACCACTGGGCGCGGGCGACGGCGGCCCGCTCAAGGGCGGTCCAGAATCCGCGCTCCGCCTCGGTGAGGGCGCGGCGGGCACCCTCGCGGAGCCATCCGTCGGTGGGCGGGATCGGGGCGAACAGGGACATGGACACGGGGGCCTCCTGGGTGGGTGTCCGTCCGGCTTGGTACCGGGCGGGCCGGGATCGAGTGGCCGGGGAGGGGCGCCAACCCCTCCCGACAGATAGAAGCATACCACATTTCAGGCTCGCGTGGTGGGTTGGCTCGCCCACCACCCCGCCGGGCCGCGCTATGCCGCGGCCGGCTCTGCGTGGCACTCCCCGCCGCTGTAGCGCAGCCACACCGACCCGTCGGGCATCAGGGACGCCCATGGGCGCGCGTCGGTGCGGTACCGCGGCCGGTAGACGACGATGTGCCCGGTCACCGCCTCCACAATCCGCGCCCCCTCCTCGGCGGCCTGGCGCAGCACGGTGGTGGGCCGACGGGATGCGCTCCGCCTGCGGGTCGCCGCCGGGACTCCGGCGGCCTGGGTGGGGCCTTCGCTGCCTGCGCCAGTAGCGACCTGGGGGCGGGACTCGGCCGGATCGCCGGCGGGCTCAACCTGGATCCGCGTCAGCTCGGTCTGGGCTGCGCCCTCGTACTCCCCGTGGCTCTTCACTGTCCCGCTGATCCTCACCCGGGCACCTTGCTTCGCGTGCTCCCTGGCCGACTTCGCCGCGGTGAAGCCCTTCACCGTCACACCCCTGTCTGCCCCGTCGCCCTCGACGATCACCAGCAGCGTCGACCCCCATGCGCTCTCCACCCGCTTGGCGACCGTGACGACCCCGGTCACCTGAACGCTCGCTCCCTCGGCGCCCACGTGCCGGGAGGCGGCGGCCTTGGCCGCGCGGGCGGCGTCGGCGGCCATCGCCGCCCGCGCCTCTTCTTCCTGGCGTGCGGTCAGCTCGCCGCGCACGGCCACGATGGCGGCGAACTCGGCGGCCAGCGACCCCTCGTCGCTGCCCTCCAGCCATGATGCGAGGTCGGGCCGGTCGGCCAGCCATCCGGCCCGTACCGCGTCCGCCTGGGCCTGGGCGGCCTGGCGCTTCACCAGGGCGCGCGCTTGTGCCCGGCGCCGCGCGTTCTCGCCCTGGAGCACCTTCTTCGCCGCTTCGTCCAGGCCCAGCGCGCGGCCGATACGACCGGCCCCGCGGCAGGGGAAGCACTGGCCACCCAGGACCCCCGCGAACTCCGGTCGGAACCCGCTCGCGTCGCGGCAGACCGTACACAGGCGGGCCACCTTCCCGCCCGCCAGGCTCACGAACTCGGTCGTGCGACCCGCCACCGTGACGGCCATGCAGCGCGCCGGACCGGCGGCCTCCCGGCCCACCGGGCGGGCCGGGGCATCGGTGATCGCGACGGCCGTCGCGGGGACCAGATCAACCGTGGTGGTGAAGACCTCCCCGGTTGCCTCTGTGGTCGCCGTCGCGGTGAAGCTGGTAGCCGACATGGGTCAACTCCTCTGGTGCTGCGCCCCAATGGGGTCTCAGGGGATGCTCGGATCGAGTGGTCGGGCGGGGTGCCAACCCCTGCCGACAAAAGAAGGATACCACATTGTGATGCCGATTTGGAGTGTGGGGCTTCCCGGATCGGTGCTCGGCGTCGTTGCGGTCAGTCCTGCCTCCTCGCGCCCTCCATGTCGTCGGCGAGCGCGCGCAGAATGGCGGGCCTCGGCAGGCTGCCGGCCTCCGCCTGGTCGGCCAGGCGGCGAAGCTCGGCGCCGACCGTGGCGAGCATCGCCGCCGGGGCATCCGGCCGCGCGGCGGAGCGCAGGTTGATCCGCACCCGGGAGGTGCGGCCGGCGGGCGCCGGGTCGGCCTGGGGGAGGTTCTTGCGGACGCGTGACGCGGGACGGGGCATGGAAGGCTCCTACTCGGTAGGGGTCGAGGTGTACCCGCCGGGCGGCGGGAACACGGTGATCGAGGGTCACGGCAGGGCGATCGTCAACGACGTTCCCTCGCCACGCACGGTTAGGCCCCGCTTTCGGGCGACGGTGTGAGCGGCGCGGGCGACCCGGTCGCGCACGTGGTGCCAGGGATGCACTCCGGAGCGCTCGGCCTGGGCGCGCAGTACTTCGGTGGCCTGCCACCAGGACAGGCTGACGAAGATGCCGCCGACGTGGACGTCAACGCCGGAACCCTGCGCGCTCCACCGTCGGGCCAACGGCAGTCCGGTGTGGCTCACTGCCACCCGCAGTTCGGCGCCCAGGTCCTCGGCGGCCCGCGTGCGGGCTTCGTTGGCGGCCATGATCTCCCGGGCCTGGGCTCGGCCGATCGGGGTGTAGTGCTCCCGGCTGCCGTTGGGGAACGTCACGGTGACCGACCCGTCGGCGTGCCGCTCGGCGGTGTTCGATGGGTGACCCGCGCGGGCCTCGACGCTTGAGCGGCGGGTTACTCCCTGGTGGCCCTGGTCGAGCGCGAACGCAAACAGGCCGGCCTCGGCCTGAAGGATGCTCATGTCTTGTCCTAAGAAAACTAGGGCGCGGCGCCCGTGGCGCCGCGCAGGGTGGTCACGCGACGGCGGGGGCCTGGCCGAAGCACGCGGTGAGGATCTCGTCGGGCCACTCGGCATCGGCGCAGCGCCAGCAGTCCTCCCAGCCGATTGCGTGCGGGCAGCGCGGAGCGCGGTACGTGACGCGGACGGCGGCCGCGCCGTAGGTGTAGCGCGCGCATCGGATGTCGTCGGCGCGCTGGTGGTAGACGGTGAAGGACCCGTCGACGTTGTTGCCCACGCTGCAAACGGTCACCTCGCGCCAGGGGCCGCCCGGCCTCCGGATGCGATAGCGGTCTCCGATTCCGAGGGTGGACGGGGCCTGCGGGCCAAGGTCGGTGTTCATCTCAGTCTCCTCACTGGTCGGCGGGTTTCGGCGCGGCTGTGGGGCGTCCGGATGCCGAGCCCGGTGCGTGAAACCGGGCGGCACGGCGCAGCCCCCGGCCGCTGCGGAGCCGGCAGCCCGGAGTGCGGCGGCCGCTGTCGCAAGCCGGGGGCGCACCAGACCGGTGCGCCCCCGGGGGAAAAGTCAGCCGACCGGGATCGCCTTGGCGACGCGCAGCCACCGGCTCACGTACTCGGGGGCATCGGAGGGTCGCGTTCCCGGCCAGCGGCCGCCGCTCGCGCCCTCCAGCTGCCAGGTGAGGCTCTCCGGCGCGGCGATCCGCAGCATTCGGGTGCCCGTACGGGTGGCGATGCGGACGGCGGCGACCGGCACGCCGAGCCGGGAGCGGCCGAACCGCGCCGGGATTCCGGCGGCGGTCAGCGCGGCGACGACGTCGCGGGCCCCGCTGTCCTGCCGCTGCGCCGCGCCGTCGGCGACCCAGGTGTGGGCCGGGGAGTCCACGGTGGCCTCGACGACGTGGGGGCCACGCTGGCTGTTGTTGGCGAGCGTGAGCCGGGTTGCGCTGCGCCGGGGGCCGTCGGCCGGGCCGACCTGGACGGTGTCGACAGCGAGGATGCGGGCGGTGCGGACGTAGGGGCCGGGGAAGGTGCTGGTGGCACTGCCGTACGGGTCGGTGGGGCCGGTGTAGGCGGTCGCGGGCACGGGGACTCCAGAGGGTTCGGTGATCGAGTGGCCGGAAGGGGCGCCAACCCCTTCCGACGGAAAGAAGTATACCACAGTTGCATGCCTCTGGGTGGGTCGACCACCAGAGGCATGCAACCGTGTCGCCTGGCCGGGGCTGCGGTCAGGCGGCGGGCTTCTGGAAGGTCCAGCAGCCGGCCCACGCGCGCTTCGGATCGTGCTCGGACTCGAAGCGCCCGCACTGCGCGCACGCCGGCCCCCACGTCTCGGGAGCGGGAACCGGCTCGGCGACATAGACCGGGGCGGCGGACCACGGGAAGCCGCGCGGCGCGAAGCGGACAGTGGCATCGGGCATCAACAGGGCCCAGCCGTCGGGCCAGTCGATCGGGCCGGGGCGCGTCGCGTCCGCCACCGCGCGGCGGACCCCGGCGGCCGACCACACCTGTGGGGCCCGGTCGTGGCCGGTGACCCGGTAGGCGTCGGCGGTCACCTGGCTCGCCGGATCCGTGATGATCACCCCGGACTCGCGGTCGGGCGTAAAGGTGACCACCGAATGGCGCCGCGACTGCCGATAGTGGATCGTGCCGTCCTCCAGCACGCTGGCCTCGCTGCACGGCAGGTGCCTGATGCAGCTGCCCAGGAACCGGCGCACCTCGTCCCCGGTGCCGGCCGCGCCCCAGCCGAGCCCCCGGGAGTCGTATCCGCCGTCGCCCGTGGCGATCGTCTCGGCGTACTTCGCGGACATGGGCAGGTTGCTCAGCAGGCGGTGCGTCTCCGGCAGGGGCGTCCCCTTCTGCCATCCGATCGGCCCGAGAACGGTGAGGCGCGCGCCGGGGAGGGGCTGGTTGGGCTGGGGGGCGGGCTGCTGCGGGGTCACGGTGGTGCCTCCTGGAGTGAGTGTGTGGGGTCGTCGGCGCGAGGGTGCGCCTCGCCCGGCTGCGTGCCGGTGCGGGGGGCGCCGGGCGCCCCGGACGGCATGCCGGCCGTCCTGCCGGGCGCCCGGCGGTTCGTGAGTGACGCGGGCTTACGGCTGGCAGTCCACGCAGTTGCAGTTCGGGTTCTCGGTGTGGAAGGCGCGCGTCCAGCCCTTCGCACCGAGCGCCCGGTTGGCGCGCAGGATGTCAACGCCGGTGCGCCGGTAGGTGTCGATGTGGGCCTGCGCGGCCTCGATGCCGGGTTCGATGTGCTCGAACTCGCTGTGGATGGTTCCGTCGCCCATCCAGAGGGTCCACTCCAGCACGCCGAGCGGATGCGTGTGGACGTCGACGGCGAGAGGTCCGATGTGCCAGCGCCAGACGGCGTCGTTGGTGCCGAGCGTCAGGTACGGAGGGGTGGTGATCGCGTCGGTGGGGTTCATCGTCGGCTCGCTTTCTGGGGCGGCGGGATCGAGTGGCCAGGAGGGGCGCCAACCCCTCTCGACATAAAGAACTATACCACATCTGAATGCCGCTCGGGGGCAGGGTTTGCCCGTCCATGCGTCATGTGGAGTTGCTCGCTGCGCGGAGGGCGGTTCGGCGGGCCATCCGGTCGCGCTGGAGCTGGCCGAATGAGCGGTCGCCCTGGCGCTTGAGCAGCCTGGGAATCCGGTTGGCGGCCATTCCGACCCTGACCGTGTCGGGATCGACGGCCAGCCGGTCATCCTCGGCCTGGTCGCGGTACCCGGCGGCTTCCAGTGCCTCCGTGGTCGGAAAGACGTCGGCGTGTCGCTGGCGGGTGAGGTCGATCAGGTGGTCCTCCTTCCCGCCGAGACTCGGCGTGTACTCGAAGTTGGCGGGCTTGTCGGGGTCCACGATGCGCCTCATCCGGTCGATGGCCTTCGTGTACGCGTAGAACGACGTGCGGGGCGCGGAGCGGCAGATGCGCATCCACGCTGCGGTGTAGGCGTCGCTGTGGAAGTCGCCGGCGTCGTGGATGCGCACGACCGCGCCGACGAACTTCGGCTTCCTGAGCTCGGCGATCATCCACTGCTCCCACTCCCGCGGGGTCTCCTCCACCATCTGCAGGTTGAGCACGTGGGCCCTGGTGACCCCGGGAAACCGGAGGTAGGAGCTTTGCGGGTCGCGGGCGTAGCAGAGCCTCGTAATCACTGCTTAGTTGACGTGTCTCTTTACTGTGAGCCACAGAGTACTGGGACGGTCAAACTCTCTTGCACTCTTGCATGTCTCATAACTAGGCTCCGAGCCATGCACTTGATCTTCTTCAAGCCCAACCAGTGGGAGTCGTGGGATCTTGGCCGCCGCCCCCTGATCCCGGAGGGCATGCCTGTACTGGTCGATGACGACCTGGAGTTCGAGGCGTCCGGAGCCCTCCGCCCGGCCGCCGTGGCGAACCTGTGGCTGAGAGAACTTCCGGTCAGCGGCGCGCCCGCACAGAAGACCTGGAAGTCGTACGCGCAGGCGCTCAGGAGCTGGCTGGAGTTCCTGGCGGCGGCAGGCGTCGATCCGTTCGGCGACCGGGAGGAGGTCCGCAAGGCCCTCAGCTCGTTCTCGGAGTTCCGGTTCTCCGGGCCGCTGGAGTCCCGGTGGGACCCCGGGACGTGGAACACCAACATCAACGCGGTGGCCAGGTTCTACCAGTGGGCCGTTGACCAGGAGTATTGCGCCAGCGTCCCGTTCACCTACACCACCGTGCGCCGCGAGACCGATGCCGGCGTGAGGACGACGACGCGCAACACCGCGACGGTGCGGAAGGCCAAGCCCCATGTGACAGTGAAGTACCTGGAGGCCGACTACTGGCAGTTGTTCATCCGGGCGCTTGCCGGCCTCGGCCCCGATGGGGAGCCGGACGGCTTCCGGGGCCGCAACCTGGGCCGCAACAGTGCGATGGGCGCGCTGGTGAAGTCGGGCGGCCAGCGTGCACAGGAGTTCACGCACCTGCTGACGTACGAGCTGCCGACGCTGCCCGCACGCCGAAGCGATGTCCCGGTCCGGTTCCCGCTGGCCGCACAGATCACCAAGGGCAAGAAACCCCGTGAGACATGGGCGAGTTGGGATTCCCTGGCCGACATGTGGCAGTACATCGAGCTCGACCGGGCCGCGATCACGGACGGGCGCGAGTACCGGCCGGACCCGCGCCTGGGCAAGCCGCTGCACGTCACGGCCCCGGACTGGGAGGGCGGCAAGGTCAACGGCCGCCGGGTGTCCTGGCGGAAGCTGACGCTGAGCGAGCGGCTGCGGCTGGTCACCCCGGAGGGGACGCCGGCGATCATCGCCCTCCAGTCGGACGGCACCCCGTTCACCGACTGGGCGACGACGTTCCGCCGCACGTCAGAGCGCATCCGCCGGGACTACCAGCCCCGGTTCCCGACCGTAGGACCGCACGTCATCCGTCACACCATGGCCATGGCGACGCTGGAACTGCTGGTCAAGGGCTACTACCAGCAGGCCGCCGCGCTGGTCGCCAAGACCGGCGAGGACGCCGCGCTGGCCCTGTACCTGACGAAGGCGGACCCGCTGCTGGTCCTGCGCGACCTGTTGGGCCACTCCAGCGTGACCACGACGGAGATCTACATCCAGCGTCTGGACGTCCAGCGGATCTACCAGGACCTCTACACGGCGGCCGGACGCGAGAACGACCTGGCCATGGCCGAGGCCGCCGCCGAGTTCGACAGCGAGGAGGACGAACTGTGGTGACCCGCGTCGAACACGACCCGCTGCGGATCGAGTTCACGTTCCCGGACGGTGACAGCTGGACGGCGAACCTGGCGGGGAGCGCGAACCCCCGGCTGACCGAGGATCTGGCGCACGGCCTGGTGCAGATGGTCCACCCGCTGGGTTCCATCTCCCGCCGTCGCAGTGCCGAGCAGTACTCCTCGTCCATCCGCCGGATGGTGGCCGAGCTGTCCGCCGAGGGATTCCGCGGCGGTGTCGGCGACCTGACCAAGGCCAGGATGCTCCGGTACTGGATGGCGTCGACCGGTGTGCGGGTGGAACGGACTCGGATGCTGCTGCGGGGCTGCGGCGCCAACGTGGAGCCGGAGTTGCGGGCCTACCTGGAGGGGCGGGTGGTCAAGAGGACCCGCCAGCAGGGCACCTACCAGCCCTACACCGAGGACCAGTGGCGGGCGATCGAGTCCGGGCTTCGGTCCCGGGTGGTCGACCTCCTGGCCGCCCAGCGCGAGGCTCTGGAGCTGGCCGCGCTCGGGCCCAACGACGCCAACCTGGGGCGCAACAGGCAGAACTTTGCCTGGCTGCTGCTGGAACACGGTCCGTTGAAGGTCGCGGGTGTCGCTGAGGTGCTGGGGCTGACCGTCGACTACTTCCGCGACGGGATCAGCTCGGATTTCTTTGCCGTGCGGAAGGCCCTGTTCCCGGGCATCCATGGCGCGTACGCGGCGCGAACGCTCTTCGGTGTCTACAGCGGGGTGGTCCCGGACGGCGTGCGCGACCTGGGGCTGGATGACTTCACGTGGGCCGGTGAGCGCACGGTGCTGATGGACTATGTCAAGCGTCGGCGGGGCCCGGAGTCGACCACTCTGCCGGCCCGGGCGGTTCGGCTGCTGGAGCGCTGGCTGGAGCTGTCGGCTCCGTCACGGCGCTTCGCCCCGGAGGAGGCCGCCGAGGACCTTTGGATTTACACGGACCCCGCGGCCCGCTCCGGGGCCCTCGACAAGCGGTTGCCCGTCGTGTCGACACGTCTGTCCACGAAGGCCGGTGCGAAAGCCCGCCGCCGGCTGTCCGAGGGCCTCGCCCTGTGGGGGGAGGACGGCCGCCTGGTCCTGCTGCACGCGGGTCGTATCCGCGTCACCTACCAGAACTCGCTGGCGCGCAAGGGCTGGACCGGCCGCACCCGGATCGACCCGAACCACACGGCGGCGGTGGAGGGCAGCCACTACGTGTCGGCCACGACCCCGGCCCAGCAGGAGTCGGTGGAGGCCATCATCGAGGACGCCCAGGCCGACGTCCTGCGGCGGGCCCGCCCGCCGATCGTGCTGAGCGACGAGCAGGCGGCCGACTTCGCGTCCGGCTGGCCGGAGGAGGCCGCACGGCTGGGCATGGACGAGAGCACCTGGGCCGAGCTGCTGGCCGGAGAGATGGACGTGTTCACCGCCGCGTGCTCGAACCAGCTCGCGGGCGTTCACGGCCCTGAGGGCAAGCCGTGCCCGGCCCGTCCGTGGGTGTGCCTGCTGTGTCCGCTGGCGGTGTTCACGCCCCGGCACGCGCCCAACCTGCTGCGACTGAAGGCGTACTTCGCGCGCCAGTCGCGGCAGATGACCGTCGACCAGTTCCTGGCGGTCTTCGGCCCGTACGCCGACCGGCTGGACCACGAGATCCTGCCCCGGTTCGGGGCCCACGTCCTTCAGGCGGCCTCCGGTGAGGTCGCCGACACCGATGCCGAACTGCCCTTGCGTCCCGAGGAGGGGAGCCTGTGATGACTGCTGCCGATGCCCTGACCGTAGAGGTGCCCTCCGGCCCGATCCCGGCTGTCTGGGCCGCCGCGTCGCCGTTCGCGGGCCTGGACGTGTGCGAGGCGGCCGGCTGGGAGGTGCTGCCGGACGCTCCGAGGCCGAGGTTCGACGAGGACCTGTGGGATCTGAGAGGGGTGAAGGGCTACTCCAGGAGCGTGCGGTCCAACGTGAAGGTGCTGGACTTCACGGGGATCGTGAATCCGGCGTTCCGGCTGACCGCGAAGGAGTACATCTTCGCGCTCATCGTCCCGCGTCACGAGCAGGTCCTGCCCCTTCCGGACGCGGTCCGCGAGCCCATCAAGCCCTCGTCCGCGTTCAACTACGCCGTGCAGGCCGTCCGGTGGATGGAGTTCCTGACCGCGCAGGGGCTGAGCCGTCTGGACCAGGTACTGCAGGAGCACTGCGACGTCTACCTGGACATACGTCGCCAGCGCAAGCAGCCTGCCCGCGGGACGGGTCCGATCGAGCCCGGCACGCTGATGACCGTCCTCCACCCGGTGGTCTACCTGACCTACTACCGCGACCTGTTCACCGCCGACTCCTACCGGCCCGGTTTCAGGCCGTGGAACGGCCGGTCGCTGTCGGACATCGTGGGCCTCAAGCCGTTCGCGGGCAACTCCACTCCGGCGGTGCCGGAAGAGGTGTTCCAGCCCACGGTCGCCGCGTCCCTCTACCTGGTGGAGACACTGGGACCCCTGGTGGCCGAGGAGTTCGACGCCTACATGCAGGCCCGTGAGTCCCGTACTCACTCAACGCTCTGGAAGATGGTCCCGCTTGCACGCAAGGCACTCACGACGGTCGTGGACCGGTATGTGACGGACGGCTCCCCCTTGCCGGAATGCGAGGACACGGTGGTCCGCAAGCGGCTGGCCCACGGGGGCTGGGCGGCGGACGATCCGCTGGTACGGCTGAACACCGACCGGCTGATCAGCGCGGCTGACTGCACGGGCACCTCCCTCTCGCGGGGCCAGGTCGAGGAGGTCCGGCCGATGCTGGAGGCTGCGGTCGAGCGGGTCGGAACGGCCGGTGAGTACGGGCGTGGGGCGGCTCTGGTGGGTCGCCACGACGATCCGGGGCAGCTGGTGCCGTGGACGCTGCCGGTCACCGGGCTGGAGCTGCGGGGGCTGCAGTTCGTGGTGCTGGCGGCCTGCCGGACGCTGGTGGCAGCGGTGGCCGGGATGCGGGCCAGTGAGCTCGACGAGCTGACCGCCGTCTCCCCGCTGCCGCCGACCACCGTGCCGGGCGGCACCCAGCGGTTCCGGCTGGCCGGCACGCTCGTCAAGGGCCAGGAGATGGGCGGGGTGCCGGAGGAGTGGGTGGTCCTGGAGCCCGCCTGGCAGGCCGTCCAGCTCGCGGCCCGTCTGAGCCGGGCCAGCGGCCAGGACCCGGTGTTCCCCAACTCCCAGCAGGGCTTCCTCCACCAGCGCCTGCGCGAGTGGGTGAACAGTCCGGCCGGACAGCGTCTGGGCCTGGCGCCGATCCCGGAGGGCCCGGTCAACGGCCGGATGCTGCGGCAGACCCTCGCACTCACGCTCGCCCACCGCCCGGGCGGCCTGCTGGCGGCGAAGATCCACCTCAAGCACGTGTCCGTGGTGACCACCGAGGGATACGCGCACCGCCCCGGCGGCTCCCAGGCCAACCTCCTCGCCGAGGTCGAGAGGGCCGAGAAGGACCACCGCCTGAAGCTGACCGCCGAAGCGTTCGAGGACTACCGGGCCGGACGTCTTCCGGCCGGGCCCGGCGCCCGGGACCTGATCAAGGCGTTCGAGCACATCGACGCCGCCTTGACGGACCACGATCCGGGGAACGCGTCGGTGATCGACAACGAGCGGCGTATGGAGATGATGCTGCGGCAGCAGTCGAAGCACCTGCACCTCCAGGCGGCGAACTACTGCTGGTTCCGCGACCCGGCCAAGGCCCTGTGCCTGAAGCTGGCCGGGACACCGGACGCGAAGCGCCCGCTGGCGGGGATGTGTGACTCGGCCCGCTGCCCGCAGGCCACCCACCACCCCTGCCACCTGCCGGTATGGCAGAGTCAGGCCGCCAACCACAAGGTGTTCCTCGCCAACCCGCGCTTCCCCAAGGGTGAGAAGACCCGGCTGCTGCCGGAGCTGGAGCGGGCCCAGCGGGTGGTGGACGAGATCATCACGGCCCGCGCGGCCGGCGGAGGGGAGTGAGATGGCCAGGATCAGCGACGAGACCCGGGCCCGCAACGAGGAGGCGATCCGCGCGGCGATGGACCGGCTCCTGCGCGGCGAGCTTCCGCCCGGCGGCCGGGCCGACCTGAAGACCCTGGCCTCCGAGGCCGGGGTGACCCGCACCGGCTTCTACCCGAAGAAGAACCGCGACGGGACCACACGGCCCGGCCCCTACCAGCACCTCGCCGAGGAGTTCGAACGGCGCCTCAAAGCCCTCCAGGACGCCGGGGAGATCCCTGACCCCAGGGACGGGCAGATCGCCCGTCTCAAGGCCAGCAACGCCGAACTGCGCGAGCGCCTGGCCCGCCGGGACGCGACGATCATGGAGCTGACCGAGTTCCAGACCCTCGCGCTGTCGCGCCTCGCCGCCCAGCACGACGAGATCACGCGCCTGCGCAAGGCCCTGGAACACCCGGAGAACATCACAACCCTGCCCGTGCGGGCGCGGGTCGCCCGGGGCACGCACGGGCAGTAGCGGGGGTTCGCCTGAGCGAATGCGGTCTGGCGGCGCGGGTGGGGGGGGCGGGCGCCCGGGGCCCGCGCCCGCGCGAAGGTGCGGGCGCGCCGGGCCCCGG
>NZ_JBHYGR010000088.1:35710-39605 GCF_042738155.1 Kitasatospora sp. NPDC059088
CGCGCGGGCGGGGGCGGGGCCCCGCGCCCCCGGCGGGGGGGGGGGGGGGGGGGGGGCGGGCGGTGCGGGGGGGGGGGGGGCGCCGCCCGGGGCGGCCCCCCCCCCCCCCGGCGCCAGTGTTCCTTGCTGGCCACTCGGGCACATGCAACTACAGAGCGTCACGCCGCCATCAGGCCAAGTTCCACGGGTCGGCTGCAAAGATCGCTTTGAGGCAGACCTTCGCGAAGGCCCATCCCCCACGTGAGCCTGGCAGTAGCCTGGTCCCATGACCGACGTGCTCGACAATGTCCTGCGCGAACTCGATCCTGCAGACCGGGACGACATCGCGGGTCTCGTGATGCTCACCCCCAACGACTCCGATCTCGATGTCGACATGCAGGCCACCGGCCACAGCGGCAAGACGTGGCTCGTGCTCATCAAGCGCACTACCCACGCCACGGATACTGATCTCCAGCGTGCTGCGGCTCAGATCCTCACCGTCGCCCAGGACGAACCTCCCGCACCTGGCGCCCTCACGTATTCCCGCCTGCTCGCCGCCCTCCTCGTCGATACCGCGCGCGCCAACTGGACCCACGCAACTCGTGGACTTGTCTACGACCACCTGCGGGTCCGCCCAGACCTCAGCGCCGCGCGCATGTCGAAGTTCCTGCGCGGCCATGCAGTCCCCACGCCCGGCACGGTTCAGGCGTTTGTGGATGCCCTGGTGGAAAGCAATAGGCACTGGCACACCCAGTTGCCGAGCGTCGTCCCACCACCAGACTTCGATCACCGCACCCTGTGGAGGTCCGTCTGCGTCGTCGCTGTCGAGCCTGATCTGGACGAAGGACCAGAGGACCCGGCCAGCGGCGGCGATTACCTGGAGCAGATGCACCGCCCGCCCACCCCCGAGCAGGCCCGCCGGCTCTCCGCCCGTATCAATGCCCCCGACGCCGCCTCCAGGAAGCTGCCGCCCCGCCGGTGAACACCCTCCTCGACTGGCGCCCTGCCGCCGATACCCAGGGCGACCGCCTCGCCTTGCAGAACTTCGAGTGCACCACCCCCAAGCCCTCCTATGGCGAACCCCACCCGCGCCCGTGGGAGTGGGATGTTCAGGCTGACATCCGTCAGAGGCTCCTCAAGGACACTGCCCGTCATGCTCAAAGGGACCAGCGCCTGCTGATCGCCGACGATGACGACGGCCTGGCCGCCGTCGTCGCCCACGCTCAGATGAAGGAGTGCCCCAGCGAGATCAACGTCCCGCCGGGCGTCCCTATTCGCCTCCTCGTCGTGATCGCTGTCGCCAACCGGCACCGTCGCAACGGCGGAGCGTTCGCCGACCATGCGCTCGTCGAATGCCTCTACGACATCCTCGACCGAGAGCAGGGTTCCGACCACATCGTCGTCGTCACCAAGATCGACTTTCGAAACCTGCCCAGCATGGCTCTGGCCCAGCGCAACGGCCTCGAACTCGAGGTGCCCGGCGACGAAAACGACCCGCTCGGCTGGTGGTATCTCAACCTCTACCGCTAGCAGGCCCGTTCGAGGGCCGGGCTGTTACTCACGAACGGCGCCGACCTCGGCGAGGGCGGCGTTGAGCGGCCCGGCCAGCACGCGAGCGGAGGGCCGCTGCCCGGGGTCGTGGGCGAGGCCGGCGAGCAGGGCGTCCTCGAAGGCGGGGAAGGGCCAGGGCCGGACGGCGGTGATGTCGTGCGAGCGGCCCGCCGCCGTGTCGGCCAGCAGGTCGGGGCGGCGGGCCTGGGGGTCGCGGTAGTCGGTGGGCGGGGTGCGGGTCCAGGCCCAGAACAGGGACGCAGCCAACGACCACACGTCCGCCTCGGGCGTCGTAGTGATGTGGCCGGTGGTGCCGATGATCAGGGCGGCGGTCTCGGGGGCGGTGGTGTGGGCCAGGCCGCCGCGGTGGACGTAGAACGGCACCGGGACGGGGCCCTGGGCACAGGCCAGGTCGATGATCCGGACGGCGCCGTCCTCGAAGACGACGTGGTCGGGCTGGAGGTCGCCGTGGGTCCAGCCGGCGGCGTGGAGGTCGGCGAGCGCTTCGGCGGCTTCGGCGGCGGCCGTCAGGACCGCGCGGCGGGCAGTTGGGGTGTCGTCGCCTCGGTGGGCGGGTTCCAGGGCATCCCAGAGGCTGGTGCCGTCGATCCACCGCATGGCCAGCCAGGTGCCATCCCCGTACGGGCCGTGGGCCCGGTAGTGGTCGGCGCCCAGGGCGGCCAGCACCTCGCCTTCCCGGCCGGCCATCAGGCCGTCCGTGATCTTCAGGGCGGTGTCGCCGACCTTGTAGAAGGTGGTGCCGCGTCGCTCGTGCAGGAGCTTCGCGTCGCCGTCCAGGCCGAGCTCGGTGATCAGTGGGTGCACGGGAGTCCTTCCGGGACGGCCGCCGTCCGGGCTGCCCCCTGGTGGCCAGCCTGCCCGATCCGGCGGCCGGGTGCGAGTGATGGATGTGACCGCGGTCGTCGCGGTGCCGTGTGCGGGGCGCCTGCGCGGGCGGGGCTTCAAGTTGCCCTAGGGTGTGGGGAGTTCCCGGTGGCGTCTCGCTGCCGGGACTTCGTGCTTCCCGGGGCGGAGTGGATCATGCGATACGTACGGTTGCTGCGACGCGGGCCTGTGCTCCTGCTGTGGGGAGCGCAGACGGCGTCCGTGTTCGGCGACCGCCTGTACGCCATGGCCGTGATGTGGATGGCCTGGGAGCACGCCGGGGCCGGGGCGATGGGCCTGGTGGCCGTCGCCGAGTCCCTGCCCTACATCGTGCTCGGCACGGTCGGGCGCCGAGTGATGGACCGGTTCGCCTCGCTGAAGGCGCTCGCCGGGGTGGACGCGGTGAGGCTGGTCCTGGTGGCCGCGCTGCCGTGGGCGTGGTCCGAGTTCGGCACGACGGGCCTGATCACCTCGGCCGCCCTGCTGGGAATCGGCGGGGCCCTGTTCGACCCGAACCTCGGCGCGATGGTGCCGGACCTGGTCAGGCCGGACGAGGTCCAGGCCGTGAGCGGTCTGATGGACCTGACCGGCCGGATCGCCCGGATCGCAGGCCCTGGGGCGGCGGGGCTGCTGCTGGCGGTGATGCCGCTGGCCGGGCTGTTCTGGGTCGACGCGGCGACCTTCGCCGTCTCCGCCGTCGCCCTGGTGCTGCTGGCCGCCCTCCTGCGGCCGGTCACCGCGACCGGGCAGGCCGGGCCGCAGACGGCAGGGGTGCGGCCGGGCCTGTGGTCGCTGGTGCGGACCCACCCGGACACGGGTGTGGTGCTGGCCGTGCACGGGATCGGGATCTTCGCCGGGGCGGTGTCGCTGGCGATGCCCGCCCTGCTCGCGGCCCGGCTCGGCGCCGGGGCCTCCGCCTACGCGGCGGTGCTGGCGTGTACCGGGGCCGGGGCCCTGGCCGGGAACCTGGTGGCCGGGAACGTGCGGCTGCCGGCGCCGCTGACGGCGGTGTACTGCGGGGCCTGGGCCTTGTCCGGGCTGGTCCTGGCGGTCACCGGGCTGGCCGGGTCGCTGCCGCTGTTGCTGGCGCTGTCCGTGCTGTCGGGGGCGGTGTCGCCGTTCCTGCAGATCGCGCTGTCCACGCACTTCGCGCTGTTCCCTCCGGCCGCCCGAAGGCGGCTGCTGACGGTGGACCTGACCGTGATCCGCACCTGCGGGACGGTCTCGATGCTGTTCGTCCCCGCGCTGGCCGCGAGCGGTCCGAGGGCCGCGTTCCTGGCCGGCGGCCTGGCCGTCGTGGCGGTCGGTTCGGCGGGGGCCGTGCTGGTGCTGGCCCTGGTGCGGGGGCGCCGGCCGCTGCCGGATGCCTTGCCGGTGCCTGAGCTGGCGGCCCGCGACTGAGCATGGGCACGGGCCGGGCCCCGCGGTGCGGGGCCCGGCCGGTGTGCTGGTGGTGCTCAGGTCAGCTGGCGAGCAGCTG
>NZ_JBHYGR010000089.1:0-13139 GCF_042738155.1 Kitasatospora sp. NPDC059088
GTGTTGGGGCCCCCCCACGTGGGTGACCCCCCCCCCCCCCCCCCGGGGGGGCGGCCCCCCCCCCCCGCCCCCCCCCCCGGGGGCGGCGCCCCCCCCCCGGGGGGGCCCGCGGCGTTCCCGGGCACGCCGTGCGCGGCGGCCGGGGAAGGGCGGGCCGCGCCGCCCGGGCTGCGCTGACCAAGGCGCCCACGGGCGGTGCGGTCCTGGTGCGGACGCGGGGCGCGGGGAGGGGTCCTGGTAGCTCCCCGCACCGGCCGGTCCGCCGGCGGTTGGCTCGATGGAAGCGATCCGGACGACCGGCTCCACGGCACCGGTCGGCCTGATGGGACGACTCGGCGTCCCGTTCGAAGTCCTCCCCCGTCGCGCCTGGGTGAAACCACCTGAAACCTGGCGTTTTGTCCGGCTTCGTGAAGTGAAGTGGTCGAAGCCGAACCCCACGGCGGGCGGACTCGCCCCGCCCCCGCCGGGTAGCGTCATCCCTGACGGCCGTGGTGCGACCCACGGCGTTACCGCCGGGCTCGGCGGGTCCGGCAGGGAAGCGGTGGTAGCGAGGATGGCGCGGGGCGGAAAGGCCTTCAAGGCCGTGGCCAAGGGCATGGCCGTGGTGGCGAGCGCGGCCGCCGTGATCGAACGGCGCCGGCGCGCCGCGATGGCGGCCGATCCGCACGAACTCCCCGTACCGGCCCTCGCCGAGGCGCCCGGCCCCGTCCCGGTGCCGCGCACCGACCCCGCGCCGACGGCCGCGCCGCTCGCCGCCCGGGTGGCGCCCGAGGCCGAGGCCGGGGCCGTCGCGGAGGCTGCCGCCGAGGCCCCCGCTCCCGCGACCACGCCCGCGGCGGCCGCGCCCGCCGCGCCGACCGCACCCCCCGCGCACACCGGACTCGGCCGCGAGTACCACCCCGGCCGGCCCGCCACCCCCGCCGAGGCGGTGCCGTGGGGACTGCGGGTCGCCGCCGAGTCGACCTGGCGGCTGCTGCTGCTCGGCGCCGCGCTCTACGTCCTCTTCTACGTCGTCGACATGCTGCGGCTGGTCGCCTTCTCGGTGCTGGCCTCGCTGCTGATCACCGCGCTGCTGGAGCCCTCGGTGTCCTGGCTGCGCCGGCGCGGGGTGCCGCGCTCGCTCGCGGCCGGCGGGGTCTTCCTCAGCGGTCTGGCCGGGATCGGGCTGGTCGGCTGGTTCGTGGTCTGGCAGGTGTCCACCAACCTGCCCGACGTCACCAACCAGGTGAAGACCGGCGTCAACCAGCTCCGGGACTGGATGATCACCGGCCCGCTGCACCTGACCCAGCAGCAGATCACCGACTTCGCCAACCAGATCACCAAGGCCATCACCACCAACACCGACCAGCTCACCTCGGCCTCGATCACCGGCGCGCAGATCGCCGTCGAGATCCTGACCGCGCTGCTGATGACCTTCTTCACCACCTTCTTCTTCCTCTACGACGGCTCCAGGATCTGGAACTGGGCGCTGCGCGGCCTGCCCCGGCAGTCCCGCTTCGCGATGGCCGGAGCCGGGCCCAAGGCCTGGACCACGCTCACCGCGTACGTGCGCGGCACCGTCTGCGTGGCCTTCATCGACGCGCTCTGCATCGGCATCGGCGTCGACCTGCTGGGCGTGCCGCTGGCCATGCCGCTGGCCGTGATCATCTTCCTGGGCGCCTTCGTCCCGCTGGTCGGCGCCCTCGTCACCGGCACCGTCGCCGTCCTGATCGCCCTGGTCACCCAGGGGCCGTGGACGGCGCTGATGGTGCTGGTCGTCCTGATCGCGGTGATGCAGGTGGAGAGCCACATCCTCCAGCCGCTCATCCTCGGCCGCGCCGTCCGGGTCCACCCGCTCGGCGTGGTCCTCGGCGTCGCGGCCGGCGGCATCATCGGCGGCATCGGCGGCGCGGTCGTGGCCGTCCCGCTGATCGCCGTCACCAACACCGTGGTCGGCCACCTGCGCCGCCGCAACGAGGCCGGCCAGGCCGTCTTCACCGCCCTCGAAGCCGCCCGCGAGGCCGCCGAACGCACGGCCGCCACCCGGCCGGCGGCGACTCAGCCGGCCGCCGACTGACCGAGGGCGGACAGGACGGCGGTGCCGACCGCCACGGCCGCCAGCCCCAGCACCGCGCCGGTCGCGATCCCGGCCTCCCGCGCGGCCCAGTGCCACCGGCCCGGCGCACCGTGCCGCAGCGCCCTGCGGGTCAGCACGGCCCCGAGCACCGGACCGCTCCAGGGCAGCCCCACCACCCACAGCAGTCCGTAGTACCCGTGCCAGGGCGGGTCCTCGGCGGCGAACGCCGTCCAGACCACCGCGACGAGGCAGACCACTGCCCAGAGGACGGTGACCAGGACCGTCCAGCAGCCCCCGCCGGACCGTGGCTCCAGTGGGGCGCCGGGGCGGGGGTCAGTCATGACGTCCGGCCGCCGGGGTGATCCGGCTGCCGTGGCCGCTGACGATCCGACCGATGTTGTCGACCGAGGTGCGGTCGTCGCCGGGGCCGTCGTCCCAGTAGGACGAGTGCGCGGTGAAGTCGGGGGACCCGCCGTCCACGGCGAAGCGGTGGGCGCCGAAGTCGACGCTCGCCGGATCCCTGGTGAACCAGCCCAGGTGCGAGATGTGGTCCCAGGAGGCGGCGCCGACGTAGGTGTGGTCGGCCCCGACGGAGAACTCGGAGGCGTGGAAGGCGTCGGTGCCGGGGCTGCCGACCAGGATGACGTCGTCGGCCGCGATCCCGGCCGGTTTCCGTGCGGCGAGGCCGACCAGCAGCGAACCGAAGCTGTGGCCCTCGGCCGTGACGTGGGCCGGAGCGCCCTGGTGGGTGACGCGCTGCCCCTCGAGGAACCTGCGGTAGGCGTCGACGCCGCCCTGCGCGCGGCTCAGGTCGCCGGCCTCCGGGAAGCTGAGCGGCGCGTCGTACCCCAGCCAGGCGATGGACGCGGTGCTGCGGGTCGGGTCGGCGCGCTGGGCCGCGTCGTACACGGCTTTCGCCCGGTCCGCGTCGCCGCCGCCGATGCGTTGCAGCGTGGTGTCCAGACCGCCGACCAGGGAGGTGACGTCCTGGGCCGTGTCGGGGTTCCCGAAGGAGATGATGCCGCGCCCCTGCCCCTCCCCGCTGATGCCGAGCAGGAAGACCGGCGGTTCCGTTCCGTCGGTCCGGCGCAGCCGCTCGGCGATCCTGCGGTACCCGGCCAGCCTCAGGTCGTCGTTCGGATCGGACGACCGGCCACCCCGCTCGTACTCGGCGATCAGTCTCGGCAGCAGGATCCGGTTGGCCTGGTTCCTGGCGACCGCGGGGACGCCGTCGCGGTTGCCGACCAGGTCCGGGTGTTCGTGGACGAGCCACTGCTGCTTGTCGGGGGGCAGCGCATTCCACCAGGCATTGACCTCGGTGGGCGGTGCGTCGTCCTTGGGGACGCTGCCGAGCAGCAGGCCGTCCGGGGCGAGGGTGGGGTCGAGCCGGTCGCTGAGGGCGGCGCCCGAGTCGAGGCCAGTGCCGTCCTGGGCGCGCTCGACGTAGTGCTGGAGCCGGGTGGCGATGGCCTGATCGACGGCTTCGGCCTCGGTCAGGGCAGTCGAGATGCGGGCGGCGAGTGCTGTGGCGACGCGCTCGCAGCTCTTCCGGTACTCGGGGTCGTGCTGGTCGGCGTAGCTGCCGGGCGGCCAGGAGACCGTGCCACGGGCGTCGACGGACAGTCCGGCCGTCTGTGCGTCGGTCAGTGCCGTGCGGAGCGCGGACTGGGCGAGGGCCAGTGCGTCGGCGCCGGCGCGGATGCTCCTGCCGATCTGCCCGATCTCGCTGTGGGCGGCTTTCAGCTCGCCGGTGCTGCGGCGCAGCGCCGGTCGGGCCGCGTCGGCGCAGGGGCCGGCCCAGTCGGCGGCCGCGATGCGGCCGTCGACGCCGTCGCGCCACTTGTCCACGTGCTGCCCGAAGGCGCCGTGCAGCTTGTCGTAGGCATCGGCCGCCGCGTACAGGTGACTCAGGTCGGTGTCGCGCAGTGTGGCGAGGTCCATGCGGTCGCCCCTAACCGAAGTGCAGGACGAAGTTGTGCTTCTGCCGTGCGGTCGGGCCCACCGGGACGGTACGGGTGTCCGGGCCGAAGGCCGTGCTGATCTGCTGGTCGGTGCTGCCGTAGCCGAGGCCCGCCTCGATCAGGCCGCGGCCCTGCCGGCCCATCGTGGCGTGCAGGTCGGTCAGCAGGGTGTTCCAGGCGTTGGCGCAGGTGCCGAGTGCGGTGCCGCACCGGAGGCCGGCCAGTCCGGAGGCGGACTGGTTCGAGGCCTCGAGCAGGACCTTGAGCTCGCCGGGGATCTGCTCGGCCGTTTCGACGCCGGTGCCACCGGCCTGCTGGAGTTCGTCCGGGTTGGCGCGGAAGCCCCCGCCGTTCTCCGGATGGTCGGACATCGCGGCTCCCCCTCGACCGAATGTCGTGCACGGATCGCCTTGCACTGTAGCCGAGTTGGGCCCGCCGGGCGCCGGAAACGCCGAGGGGCCCCTCCGTGCGGAGGGGCCCCTCGGGTGGTGCGGGTGGTTCAGGCGTTGACGGCGGCGAGGGCGGCCTCGGAGTCGAGGACGCCGGCCACGGCCTGGAGGACGGCGGCGATCTTCATCGAGGCCTGGATGACCTCACGGTCGACGCCGGCCTTGCGCAGCACGGCCTCGTGCGAGTCGAGGCACTGGCCGCAGCCGTTGATGGCGGAGACGGCGAAGCACCAGAGCTCGAAGTCGATCTTCTCGACGCCCGGGGTGCCGATGATGTTCATCCGCAGACCGGCCCGCATCGTGCTGTACTCCTTGTCGGAGAGCAGGTGCAGCGTCCGGTAGTAGACGTTGTTCATCCCCATGATCGCGGCCGCGCCCTTGGCGGCGGTGTACGCCTCCGGGGAGAGGTTGGCCTTGGCCTCGGGCTCCAGCTCGCGCAGCACGGCGGGGCTGCGGGTGGCCATCGCGCAGGACAGCACGGTGCCCCAGAGCTGCTGGGCGGGGAGGTCGGAGTTGCCGATGACCGAGCCCAGGTTGAGCTTGAGGTCCTTGGCGTAGTCCGGAAGGGCGGCCTTCAGGTCGTCGAGGGCCATGGGTCAGCCCGCCAGGAGGGCCTGGGCGTCGAGGGTGTCCTCGCCCTTGGTCCAGTTGCACGGGCACAGCTCGTCGGTCTGCAGGGCGTCCAGCACCCGCAGGACCTCCTTGGGGTTACGGCCGACGGAGCCGGCGGTGACCATGACGAACTGGATCTCGTTGTTCGGGTCGACGATGAACACGGCGCGCTGGGCGGTGCCGTCCTCGCCCTCGACGCCGCAGGCGCGCATCAGCTCGTGCTTGATGTCGGCCAGCATCGGGAAGGGCAGGTCGCGCAGGTCCTTGTGGTCCTTGCGCCAGGCGTGGTGCACGAACTCGGAGTCGCCGGAGACGCCGAGGATCTGGGCGTCACGGTCGGCGAACTCGTCGTTCAGCTTGCCGAACGCGGCGATCTCGGTCGGGCAGACGAAGGTGAAGTCCATCGGCCAGAAGAAGACGATCTTCCACTTGCCCTCGTAGGTCTTGTGGTCGATGTCGGCGAAGGCGCTCGCGGCATCCAGGTCGACACAGGCCTTGAGGTCGAACTCGGGGAACTTGTCGCCGATCGTGAGCACGTTCGCTTCTCCTGGGATGAGACTGCGGGGAGTTTTGTCCGGATTCCGGACAGGACCCACGATTCCACATCGTGGACTGATCAGAGAAATAGCTACACTTGATGTGTCTGATCGGAGATTGCTATCAGTACTGAACCACCCCCCTCCCGGCCCGCCCGCCGCAGGGCCGCCGCCGCCAAACCCGAGGCGGCTGTGGGGAGCGCCACAGTCCGCAGCCCGCGCACGCCGACGGTCGCCCAGCTCAAGGCCTTCGTCGCGGTGGCGGAGCACCGGCACTTCCGGGAGGCGGCCGCCGCCACCGGGACCAGTCAGCCGGCCCTGTCCGGGGCGGTCGCGGCGCTGGAGGAGTCGCTGGGCGCGCAGCTGGTCGAGCGTACGACGCGCAAGGTGATCGTCACTCCCCTGGGGGAGCGTGTGCACGGGCACGCGCGCCGGGTGCTCGCCTCCTTGCAGGCCCTCACCGAGGAGGTCGACGCCGCCCGCCGTCCGTTCACCGGACCGCTGCACCTCGGGGTGATCCCGACCGTCGCCCCGTACCTGCTGCCCACCGTGCTGCGGCTGGTCCGCGACCGCTTCCCGGAGCTGGAGCTGCACGTCCACGAGGAGCGCACCCCCTCGTTGCTGGAGGGCCTGGCCGCCGGGCGGCTGGACGTCCTGCTGCTCGCGCTCCCGGCCGGCGGCTCCTCGCCGACCCGGGAGATCCCGCTGTTCGACGAGGACTTCGTCCTGGTCACCCCGCCCGGGCATCCGCTCGCCGGGTGGGTCGACGTGCCGCGCGACGTGCTGCTCGACCTGGACGTGCTGCTGCTGGAGGAGGGCCACTGCCTGCGCGACCAGGCCCTCGACATCTGCCGCGAGGTCGGTGCCGACCCGGCCGGCTCCACCACTCGCGCGGCGGGCCTGTCCACCCTGGTCCAACTCGTCGCCGGGGGGCTCGGGGTGACGCTGCTGCCGGCCACCGCGCTGGACGTCGAGGCCGGTCGCACCGACCGGCTGGCCGCCGTACGGTTCGCCGCCCCGGCGCCCGGCCGCCGGATCGGGCTGGCCACCCGGCCGGGGTCGGCCCGCAGTGCCGAGTACGAGCGCTTCGGCGCGGCGCTGCGCGAGGTGCTGGCCGAGCTGCCGGTCCGGATCGTCGACGCGCCCTGAGGCGTCAGTGCGCCGCCGGTGCGCCCTGAGGCGTCAGCGCACCGCCGGTGCGCCGAGGCAGAGGCCGACCGTGGTCGTCACCAGCAGGTCCAGCGCCTCCAGGGTCTCCGGGGCGGGCGGCTCGCCGGGCAGGCTCCGGATCAGGTGGCGGGCCGTCAGGCCGTCGAAGCCGGTGAGGAAGTGGGCGGCGATCCGGTCGGCGGGCAGCGCCAGGGTCAGCCCGTGGGCGGCGGCGAGGGCGGCGAGCATCTCGGTGGCGGTGCACTCCATGGCGTGCTGGAGGCCGAGCATGATCTCCCGGACGTCCGGGTCGCGCATCGCCAGCGTCTCGAACTCGCTGAGCAGGACGCAGCGCCCGTCCTCGCCGGTGGCAGCCTCCCAGAGGGCGTGGACCAGGGTGCGGACCTGGTCGCCGAACGGCCCGTCACCGGGTGAGGCGGCGCGCACCTGGTCGATGAACTGGGCGGCGACCTCCTCGACGACGGCCCGGTAGAGGTCCTTCTTGGTGCCGAAGGTGTAGTGCACCGTCGCCTGTGCCACGCCCAGCTCCGCCGCGATCGCGCGGGTGCTGCCGGCGGAGACCCCTTCCCGGGTCATCAGGTCGATCGCGGCCCGGACCAGCTGCGGTCGGCGTTCGGAGGCGGGGACATGAGCCATCCAGCCAGGGTAGCGCCATGGGCGGACAACTGTGTCGGACAACCGTGTCGGTCGATTGGGTCGGTCAACTTTGTCACTCGACAAACTTGGGTCTACCGTGGGAGGGGTCGCCCGGGCACCCGCCGGGCGCCCGTCCGTCCGCCGACCGCACCGCGAGGGGTCAGACCTTGGCCACGTACCTGTACCGACTGGGCCGTTACTGCTTCCGGAGAAGGCGCGCCGTGCTGGCCGTCTGGGTCGCGCTGCTGATCGCCGTGGGCGGGGCCGCGGGCGCCCTCGCGGGCAGCACCAGCGACGAGTTCAAGGTCCCCGGCACCGAGGCCCAGGCCACCCTGGACCGGATCAAGGACACCTTCCCCGAGCAGGGCCACGGCTCCGCCCAGGTGGTCTTCGCCGCCCCGGCGCCCGGCGGCATGGCCTCGCCCGAGGCGGGCAGGGCGGTCGGCGAGGCCGTCACCCGGATCGCCCACGTCCCCGGCGTGGCCGCGGTGCCCGACCCGTACGCCACCGGCGCGGTCTCCCCGGACGGCAGGGTCGCGATCGCGCTGGTCTCCTTCGACCACAAGCTCGCCGAGGTCACCGACCAGCAGCGGGACGCCGTCCGGGCCGCCGCCGAGCCCGCCCGCGCGGCCGGGCTGGAGGTGGCCTTCGGCGGCGACGCGTACAACAGGTTCGCCCAGATCGAGGGCGGCTCCGAGGCGGTCGGCCTGGTGGTGGCCGGGCTGGTGCTGGTGATCACCCTCGGCACCCTGGTCGCGGCCGGGCTGCCGCTGCTGACCGCGCTGGTCGGCGTCGCCGTCGCGATGGCCGGGCTGCTGGCGCTGACCGGCTCGTTCGAGATCATCACCACCGCGCCGGTGCTGGCCCTGATGGTCGGCCTCGCGGTCGGCATCGACTACGCCCTCTTCATCCTGTTCCGCCACCGCCGCCACCTGGCCGAGGGCCTGGAGCCCGAGGAGTCCGCGGCCCGGGCCACCGCGACCGCCGGCAGCGCCGTCGTCTTCGCCGGGCTGACCGTGGTCGTGGCGCTCGCCGGACTGGCCGTGGCCGGCGTCCCGTTCCTGACGGTGATGGGCCTGGCCGCCTCCGGCGCCGTCGTGGTGGCCGTCCTGGTCGCGATCACCCTGCTGCCCGCGGTGCTCGGCTTCACCGGCCGCGCGATCGACCGGCTGCCGGTCTGGAAGCGGGCGCTCACCACCCACGGCAAGGTCACCCTCGGCGAGCGCTGGGCCCGCTTCGTGGTCCGCCGCCCGCTGCCCGTGCTGCTGGTCGGCCTGGCCGGACTGGGCGCCATGGCGGTGCCCGCCGCGAGCCTGGACCTCGGCCTGCCGGGCGGCGGCTCACAGGCCGTCGGAACGGACGCCCGCAAGGCGTACGACCTGGTCGGCGACGGCTTCGGCCCGGGCTTCAACGCGCCGCTGGTGGTGGTCGTCGACGCCCACGGCGCACCGCGCCCCGAGCAGGCCGTCCAGGAGGTGGCGGGCCGGCTCCAGGGCTTGAAGGGCGTGCAGACCCTGCTGCCCCCGAAGGTCGACACGGGCAGCGGCACCGCCCTGGTGCCGGTGATCCCGAGGACCGGCCCGGACCACCAGGACACCCGGGCACTGGTCAACGAGATCCGCGACCAGCGCGACGGCATCCGGGCCGCGACCGGCGCGAGCATCGCCGTCACCGGCACCACCGCCGCCAACATCGACGTCTCCACCAAGCTCGGCCAGGCCCTGCCGCCGTTCGTCGCGGTGATCGTCGGCATCGCCTTGGTGCTGCTGGCGCTGGCCTTCCGCTCGGTGCTGGTGCCGCTCAAGGCGGTGCTGGGCTTCCTGCTCAGCATCCTGGCCTCGCTCGGCGCGGTGGTGGCGGTCTACCAGTGGGGCTGGCTGGACGGCCTGATCGACGTGCCCAAGGTCGGCCCGGTGGTCAGCTTCGTGCCGATCCTGCTGATCGGCGTGCTGTTCGGGCTGGCGATGGACTACGAGCTGTTCCTGGTCTCCGGGATGAAGGAGCAGTACGTCCACGGCAACGCGCCGCGCGAGGCGGTCGTCGGCGGCGTGAAGGGCGGCGCCCGGGTGGTGACGGCGGCCGCGCTGATCATGGTCTCGGTGTTCGGGGCCTTCGTGTTCGGGCACGACCCGATCGTCCAGCCGATCGGCTTCGCCCTCGCGGTGGGCGTGCTGGTGGACGCCTTCGTGGTGCGGATGGCCCTGGTGCCGGCGGCGATGGCGCTGTTCGGCAAGGCGGCCTGGTGGTTCCCGAAGCGACTGGAGAAGGTCGTGCCGAAGGTCGACATGGAGGGCGAGCAGCTGATCGCCCGGCTGGAGGGGGAGCGCCGGTCGGCGAAGGAGCCCGCGGGGGTCTGACGGCCCGGCGGTGCCCGGCGGGATCCGACGTCCCGCCGGGCACCGTCACGTCCCGCCGGTCATCGTCACGTCGCGGCGGCACCGTCACGTCCCGGCGGGCACCGTCACGTCGCGGCGGGCAGCCGCTGCTCGAACCAGACCACCTTGCCGGTGCCCAGCCGGGTGGCGCCCCAGCGGTCCGCGCACCGGGCCACTATCTGGAGCCCGCGCCCGCGTTCGTCCTCCGGACCGGTACGGCGCGGCCGCGGCAGCAGCGGGCTGTCGTCGCCGACCTCGCAGCGCAGCCGGGTGGTGCGCACCAGGCTCAGGGTGACCGGGCGGGTCGCGTGCTGGACGGCGTTGGTCACCAGCTCGCTGACCATCAGCTCGGTCGCCTCGCTCAGTTCGTCCAGCCCCCAGCGGCGCAGCGTGTGCGCGGCCAGCCGGCGGGCCCGGCCCGGCGTCTCGTTGCGCGGTTGCAGGTACCAGTGGGCGACGTCCCCGGCCGGGATGCCGTCGAAGCAGGCGCCCAGCAGGGCGATGTCGTCGCCGCGGTCCCCGGGCGGCAGGATCCGCAGCGCCTCCTGGCACAGCTGCTCGGGGGACTGCCAGCGGGCGGCCGCGATCCGTGCGCGGAGCACCTCCAGGCCGTCGCTGAGCGGGCGGGTGCGGGTCTCCACCAGGCCGTCGGTGAACAGCAGCAGCGCCGATCCGGGCGGCGCGGGCAGCTCGACCGAGTTGAAGTCCACCCCGCCGACCCCGATCGGCGCCCCGGAGTCCAGCTCCACCAACTCGGCCGTGCCGTCCGGGCGGACCAGCACCGGCGGGACGTGCCCGGCGTTGGCCAGCACGACCCGGTTGGCGATCGGGTCGTACACCGCGTACACGCAGGTGGCCAGGTGCTGTTCGCGGCCGAGCCGCTGGGCCTGTTCGTCCAGGTGGTAGAGCACCTCGTGCGGCGGCAGGTCGAGGGCGGCCAAGGTCTGTGCGCTGGTGCGGAGTTGGCCCATGATGGCGGCCGAGGTGAGCGAGTGGCCCATCACGTCGCCGACGATCAGGGCGACCCGGTTGCCGGGCAGCGGGACCGCGTCGTACCAGTCGCCGCCGACCTGGGCGCCGCGCTCGCCGGGCAGGTAGCGCTGGGCGAGCCGGACGCCGTGCGACTGCGGCAACCGCAACGGCAGCATGCTGCGCTGGAGTTCGTTGGCTATCTCCCACTCGCGGGCGTACCGCAGCGCGGTGTCCACCGCCAGCCCCGCCTGGGTCGCCAGGTGCGCGGCGGTCGCGGTGTCCGCCGCGTCGAAGGCCGGCCGGCCGGTGCGTTCAGGGGGCCGGCGGATCAGCACCAGCAGACCGAGGACGGCCTTGCGGCCGCGCAGCGGCAGGGCCACCACCGAGGTGCCGGCCGCCAGCCGGGCCAGCCCGCGGGGGCCGTACACCTCGCGCAGCAGCGCCTCGGTGCGCTCGGCGGCGGGCGTGCCCAGGACGGCCGACTCGGCGGGGCGGCGGCTCAGCAGGATGTGCGCCAGCGCGCCGCCCCGGGTGACCGGGGTGGCCGGGCCGGTGTCCGCGGTCGAGCGGGAGCCGAAGCGCGAGCGGTGCCGGTCGTCCGCGCCGCTCTTGCGGCCGCGGCGGCCGATCCGGGTGCCGGTGCTGTGGTGGATCCGCAGCTCCTCGGGGAAGCCGGGCTCGCGCTCCACGTTGGGCAGCGGGTCGCGCAGGTGGACGACGGCGGCGTCGGCGAGGGTCGGGACCAGCACCCGGCCGATGTTGCGCAGGGTCGCGGCCAGGTCGAGGGCGCTGTTGATCCGCCGGGTCGCCGCGTCGAGGTAGGCGAGGCGGTCCGCCAGCCCGTCCGCCGCCCCGGTGCGGTCCGGCCGCGCCGTCGGAGGCTTCGCCGGGGCCACGGCCCTGACCGGTTCGTCCGGCCGGGCCGGGATCCGGACGCGCTGACCCGGGACGGCGGGCGGCTGCTCCGCCTCGGTCTTGAGCTGGTCGCGCACGGCTGCCTGTCCTGGATTCGGTGTGGTCGGGAGGTCTGGACGGTGAGCTGTTCTGGCCCTCTGGTCGGTCAGCCGACGCGTCGACAGCACAGGAACAGCTGTTCCTCCGGCGGCAGCGTGGTACTGGCCGGCGCGTACGGATGCCCCGAGCACTCCTCGACGACGAAACCGGCCGCGACCAGAACCCGCTCCAGATCCTCCCTCAGATACCCACTGATCCGCAGCTCTCTGCCAAGGAACGGAAGCGGAACGTGATCCAGGTCCGCCTCGACCATACCGAGCACCAGCAGTCCGCCCGGCCGCAGGAGTTCGCGCAGCCGGCCGAGCACGGTCGGGATCTCGTCCTGCGGCAGCAGGATCAGTGAGAAGAACGCGGTGACGGCGGCGAAGGTGCCGCGGCCCGCCGACCCCAGCGCGGGCACGCCCCACACCCGGTCGGCGCGCTCGGTGGCCAGATCGTACAGGTCGATGCGGTGGAACTCGGCCGGGTGCGCTCCCTCGATCCGAGCCCGGCGGGCCAGCGTCAGCATCACGTCCGAGAGGTCTATCCCGGTCACCCGCAGCCCGCCGGCGGTCAGCTGGCCCACGGTCGGCTCGCCGGTGCCGCAGCCCACGTCCAGCACCCGGGCGCCGGGTTCCAGCTCCGCGAGCAGCCGCCGCCCGCACTCCAGCTGGCCGTCCTTGGCGGGGAAGGCCTCGCCGTACCCGGCACCGATGGTGTCGAAGGCGACCGCCTGCAGGGCCCGGGCCGCCCGGCGTCGCCGCACGTCGGGGCCGTCCGGGCCGCCCGGCCCGTCGTCGCCGGCGTCCTCGCCGACCGGGAACGCGTCGGATATCTGTCCGGTCGTCACGTTGAGAGGCACCCTTCCACCCGTGGCCTCCGGTCGGCTCCTCCGCAGCCTCCTGGGCCGCTGCCGGTGGCGGTACGTCACGCTCCCCGCATCACACAGACGGCCTGCACCCCGACACGTTGCCGGCAGACACTCGTGTGCGTACTGGCATCTGAGAATATGCGTGATCACTGCGCCATGGGGTCCCTTTCCGGCCAACTCGTCATGCTTGGGCCGATGTGGGACGGGTCCGCGGAAGCACGGGGGTGCGGGCCGGGTGGTGCGACCGGCCCCGCACGCCGCACAGCGCGCCGGGGCGGACGCCGCTGACCTGCGGTTTCACCGATCCGCAGGCTGACAATCGGACGTTTATCGAACGTCAATCGGCGAGGTGCACAGTAGGGACCAGCGCCGGGGAAGCGTTGAGGGCGCGGCCCCCCCCCGGGGGGGGGGGGGGGGGCCGCCCCCCGGGGGGGGGGGGGGGTGCGCGGGGGGGGGGGGGGGCGCCCCGGGGGGGGGGGGGGGGGTAGGGGGGGGGGGGGGTGGGGGC
>NZ_JBHYGR010000089.1:13149-39199 GCF_042738155.1 Kitasatospora sp. NPDC059088
GACATTATCAGTTGCCTCCCGGCGGGGCCTCTTTATTTTTAGTGACCCGGGGGGGGGGCCGCGCGCGGGGGGGGGGCGCCCCCCGGGGGGGCGGGGGGGGGGGCCCCCCCCCCCCCCGACGCGCGGATCGGGGGAGGTGCTCCGCGGGGGAGCGGAGGCCTCACGGCGCGGGGGGAGAAGAGAAGGGCTCGGTGTGCTGTCGGGAGATGAGGTCCGCCACGGGGGAGGCCTCCGGCACACCGAGCCGCGTGAAGATCGCGTGCGCCTCCTGCAGACAGGCGAGCCCGCGGGCCGGCTGGGCGAGGGCGAGCAAGGCCTCGCCGAGCGCGGCGTTGGCCAGGCCCTGGCAGTAGGCGGAGTCCAGCTCCTGGGCGATCGCGAGGGAGCCACCGGCGGCCTCGGCGGCCTCGGTGTGCTGGTCCGCGACGAGCAGGGCTGACGCCAGGCGGGCCAGGGTGTAGCCCTCCCAGAGCGCGTTGCGCTGGGACTGGTAGAGCTGGTGGGCCTCCCGCAGGTGCGGGACGGCCTCGGCGCCGGGGAGGACCACGCCGAGCTGGTAGAGGGTCTGGGCGAGCAGCGGGTCGTTCTTCGACTCCCGTGCCGCGGACACACCCTCACCGGCGGACTTGATCGCGGTCTCGGTCATCCCGAGCCGGTGCTGGGCCCGGGCCATGTTGCTGACGATCCGCGCCTCCGCCTTCGGGGCGCCGACGGCCTGGCTGGTCGTCCTGGCCTGCTCCAGGAACGGCAGGGCCTCGGCCGGACGGTTGCCCACGCTCAGGATCACGCCCAGCATGTTGGCGGTGGCCAGGAGCAGGACGGTCGGGACCTCGGGCGCCTGGTGGTCGAGGCTCCGCCGGAACGACTGCTCGGCCCCCTGGAAATCGCTGGTGGCGGACTGCAGGGTGCCCAGGGCGAGGTGCACCCGGGCGAGGACGGCACGGTCGTTGCGGAGCTCCGCCTCGTGGCGGACGGTCTCCAGGATCTGTCGGCCCTGTGGGCCGTGGGTCGGGTCCGGGCCGAGGCCGTACATCAGGATCAGCAGGTCGATCGCCGCGTGCTGCAAGGCGATGGGCCCGTTCGCCGCCGCTGCCATGGCATTGAGCAGCACGGCGCCCTCGGTCCGCAGCCAGTCCTGTGCGGAGCCGCTGTTCGGCAGGCCGATCCCCGGAGAGGTGGGCGTGGTCAGCAGCTCCGGCTCCGTGTCGTCGGGTTCGATGGCCCGGGCGGCGTTGCGGACGGTCGGGATCAGCAGGTCGAGCAGCCGCAGTACCGCCTGCTCCTGCTCCCTGGTGTCCCCGATCCGCTCGTTCTTCCGCTGGGCGTAGAGCCGGAGCAGGTCGTGGTAGCGGTAGCGGCCGGGAGCGAAGCACTCCAGCATGTTCGCTTCGACGAGGGCTTCGGCGAGGTCCTCGGCGGTGTACTCGTCCACGCCGAGCAGCGCCGCGGCGGCCGCCAGTGGGATGTCGGGCGAGTCGATCAGGGCGAGGAGCCGAAAGGCGCGGGCCTCGTCCACGGACAGCTGTCCGTAGCCGAGCCCGATGGTGGTCTCCACGGCGAGGTTGCCGAGCTGGAGTTCGTCGAGTCGTCGTCGCTGGTCGGCTAACCGAGTGGCCAGGTCGGAGACGCTCCAGCGCGGCCGACTGGCCAGCCGGGCGGCGGCGATGCGGACGGCCAGCGGCAGGAAGCCGCAGGCGGTGACCACCTTCATGGCGGCCTCGGGCTCGGCGGCGACCCGGTGTTCGCCGACGATGGCCGAGAAGAGCGCGAGCGCCTCGCCGGGCGTCAGCTCCTCCACGTCGAACAGCTGGGCGCCCGGGATTCCGGCCAGCCGGGAGCGGCTGGTCGCGAGCACCGCGCAGCCGGAGACTCCGGGGATGAGCGGCCGGATCTGCTCGGCGTCGCGCGCGTTGTCGAGCAGGATCAGCATCCGCCGGCTGGCGAGCAGCGAGCGGTAGAGCGCGGCGCGCTGTTCGAGGGCGTCGGGGCTCTCGGTGACGCCGAGTGCGTGCAGGAAGTCGCCGAGGACGACCACCGGATCGGCGGGCGAGGCGCCGGCCCCGCGCAGGTCGACGTAGAGCTGCCCGTCCGGGAACTCGGTGCGGACCCGATGGGCGACGTGGACGGCGAGGGTGGTCTTCCCGACACCGCCGATCCCGGCCAGCGAGGTCACCACCACGGCCTGGCCGGTGGCGTTCATCAGGACCGTCGAGAGGTCGCCCACCAGCTTCGAGCGGCCGCTGAAGTCCGAGACGTCGGCCGGGAGTTGAGCCGGAGCCGGAGGTGCGGCCAGGCCGTCCTCGCGGGCGACGGAGAGCGGAACCGCCGGCAGGGTGAGTGTCGGGTCGGCGGCGAGGATGCGGTTGTGCATCGACGACAGGCCGACGCCCGGTTCGACGCCGAGTTCCTCGATCAGCAGCTTGCGGGTGTCGGTGTAGACGCCGAGCGCCTCGGCCTGCCGGCCGCAGCGGTAGAGCGCCAGCATCAGCAGCTCGCGCAGCCGTTCGCGCAGCGGGTGCTCGGCCGTCAGGTTGTTGAGCTCGACGACGATCTCGGCGTGCAGGCCGATGTCGAGGGCGGCGGCGCACAGTTCCTCGGCGGCGGCCGCCTGGCGTTCGGCCAGCCGGAGCCGCTGGGCGTCGGCGTACGGACCGGGGATTCCGGTCAGCGGACGGCCGCTGAACAGGTCCAGCGCCTGGGCCAGCAGTCGGTGGGCCTCGCGCTTGTCGCCCGAGGTACGGGCGGTCGCGGCCTCGGCGGAGAGCCGCTCGAAGACCGAGAGGTCGAGGGCCTCGCCCGGGATGCGCAGGGCGTACCCGTCGGCGACGGAGACCAGCAGTTCGGCGGGGCGGCGCACCTCCCGCTGCGGCTCGATGACGGAGCGCAGGCGCGAGACGTACGTGCGGAGCGCGGCCACGGCCTGGGTCGGGGGCCGGTCGCCCCAGAGGGCGTCGACCAGGTCCTGCGTCGTGACCGGGCGTCCGGAGTGCAGCAGGAGGGTCGTGAGGACGGCCTGCTGCTGGGGGGAGCCGAGGGAGAGGGGTTTGCCGTCGAGCCAGGCCTGGACCGGACCGAGGACTTGGAAGCGCAGCGCAGGTGCCTGCGGCGTCTCCCGAAACTCCATGAAGTCCCCCGATGGCCTGTCGTGTTGATTCCGTGAAAGGGCGCTCGGCGGTCCGCCGCGGTGGCTCAGCTTAGGCGGACGCCCGACTCTGCCGGACGGCACCGCAAGTCGCGCGGTGTTTATCGGACATTTAATCAACCCTACGATACTGTCCCCGCGCCCGCGCCACGGAGGTCGGGCAGGACACATTTGATGACCGAAAGGCGGCCACTCAATGGCCAACGACCAGAGCGCTGCCCAGGCGCCGGCGACGCCCGCGAACGGGACGACGACCGAGGCCCCGGCCACTGCTGTGGAGGCGGGCAAGGCCGTCGAGGGTGCTGTGACCGCGTCCTCGAACGGAGGCGCGTACACCGCACCGACCGACGCCGACAAGACCGCGTTCGAGAACGGACCGTTCGGTGACGAGGGCGAGTACGTGACGGAGCCCGCTCCGCAGACCACCGGCGACCCGGGCAAGCCGCGCGAGCCGCTGAACATCGTGGGTGGCCACCCGTAAGCGGCCCTCGCCCGGTGCCCCCGCGTCCCCGTCCGGGCGCGGGGGCACTTCTGGTTCTGTGCGTGCCAATTCGTGTGCGGGTCCATCGGGTGGCCGATTCCCGCCCTCGATGCACGCATGGTGACCGCCGTTATCCGTAACGTGCCCGGCGGCGGGCCCCGGGCGTTCCGGAATTCCGGATTCACCGGGGGGATTACCCGGGTCCGAATGCCGTGGTTTGCGTGGATTTTGCCGCAATTACCGGGGCTGATCGCATTCAGCCGAATCGCGGGGCTCGGGGGCGGGTGAGACGTGGTTCGGTTCGGCCGTCCATTCGCGGCCGCCGTGCTCGGGGCGCAGGTAGTGCTCGCCGCCGATGGTTCCCATGTAGATGCCGGTGCGTCCGGTCCTCCGGTCGAGGACGAGGTCACCCACCTGTGGCCGGTAGGCCTTGGCGTTGCGCTGTCGGGTGCTCACCTCACCGCTCCTTCGCTCTGTCGCGACTGGCCAGCATCTCTAGAGAAGCTAATATCTCTAGAGATGTCAACGGTCGTATCTCCTTACCGGCGGCCGCGGGCGCGCCTAGGATTGTCCGAGGGAGAGGGAGCGCGATGACCGGCAGCAGTGGCGACAAACAGCCCAAGTACCAGCGGATCGCCGACTCCCTCAAGGCTGCCATCGACGGCGGCCGCTACGGCGCGGGGGACCGGCTGCCCGGCGAGAACGACCTGATGGACGAGTACGGCGTGGCCCGGATGACGGCCCGTCAGGCGCTCGGCGTACTGCAGAGCGAGGGCATCGCGGAGGCCCGCAAGGGGTCCGGGGTGTTCGTCCGGGACTTCCGGCCGCTGCGCCGGCGCGGCATCCAGCGGCTGGCGCAGGGGCAGTGGGGCTCCGGCCGGTCGATATGGTCCGCGGACATCGACAACCGCAGCCTGGTGGTCGACCAGGTCTCGGTCACCGAGCAGGGCGCGCCCGAGCACGTGGCCCGGGTGCTCGGGGTGGAGCCGGGCGTCCCGATGTGCGTGCGCCACCGCCGCTTCGTCCTGGACGGCAAGCCGGTGCTGCTCTCCACCTCCTACCTGCCGGCCGTCCTGGTCGCCGGCACCGCGATCACCCGCGAGGACACCGGCCCCGGCGGCACCTACGCCCGGCTGGCCGAGATCGGCGCCAAGCCCGTGCACTTCCGCGAGGAGGTCCGCTCCCGGATGCCCGCCGCCGAGGAGGCCACCCGCCTCGAACTCTCCGCCGGCACCCCGGTGATCCTGATCTGCCGCACCGCCTTCGCCGACGAGGGCCAGGTCGTCGAACTCAACGAGATGATCCTCGACGCCGCCTCCTACGTCCTGGAGTACGACTTCGACGCCTGAGCCCCGCCGGAGGCGAGCCGGGACGGCTTCTGCTACTGGTAGTGGTAGCGGGCCTTGAGGATCTTCACTTCCTTCTCGTCGGCGCGGTACACCAGGCGGTGTTCGTCGTCGATCCGGCGTGACCAGTAGCCCGCCAGATCGCCCTTCAACGGTTCGGGTTTGCCGATTCCGGCGAAGGGGTCGCGCTGGATCTCACCGACCAGACGGGCGATCCGCTGAGCCATCTTCCGGTTCGAACCGAGCCGGAAGAGGAAGTCCTCCCAGGCGTCCGGGTCGAAGTGGACACTCCTCACACCTCACCTGCCAGAGCTTCCAGTTCCTCCGGCGTCCTGGTGAGGTCGGAGGCGCCGCTCCTGTCGCGGGCGACTGCCGCCATGAGCCGCTGGGCGTTGGCGGGGGAACGCAGAAGGTAGATCGTCTCCTGCCAGGCGTCGTAGTCCTCGGCGGACATGAGGACCGCGTCCCCGCTCTTGGAGGTGATTCTTATCGGGGCGTGGTCGTCGTTGACCTTCTTGATCAGCGGGAACAGTTGGGTGCGCGCCTCGCTCGCACTGATCGCCATGGTCAAGCCTCCGGGCTCGTACCGGAACGTGGTACTGCCATGGTACGAGGTTTCCGTACCACCGGCCAAAGCATTGTGACCATGCGGAACCGCCCCGGGCGCGAGGGCGGCCGGGGCGGTTCGGGGGTGTGCGGGGGTGTTCCGCCGGGGGTTACTCCTTGGAGCGGATCCGCAGGTTGGTGATCAGCGGGCCCTCGGTGGTCTCGCGGAAGAAGTCGTTGCCCTTGTCGTCGACGACGATGAAGGCCGGGAAGTCCTCGACCTCGATGCGCCAGACGGCCTCCATGCCGAGCTCGGCGTACTCCAGCACCTCGACCTTCTTGATGCAGTCCTGGGCGAGGCGGGCGGCCGGGCCGCCGATGGAGCCGAGGTAGAAGCCGCCGTGGGCGGCGCAGGCGTCGGTGACCTGCTTGCTGCGGTTGCCCTTGGCGAGCATGACCATGGAGCCGCCGGCGGCCTGGAACTGGTCGACGTAGGAGTCCATCCGGCCGGCCGTGGTGGGGCCGAAGGAGCCGGAGGCGTAGCCCTCGGGGGTCTTGGCCGGGCCGGCGTAGTAGACCGGGTGGTCCTGGAGGTACTTGGGCATGCCCTCGCCGGCGTCCAGGCGCTCCTTGATCTTGGCGTGGGCGATGTCGCGGGCGACGACGAGCGTGCCGGTGAGCGAGAGCCGGGTCTTGACCGGGTACTTCGACAGCTCGGCGCGGATCGCGGCCATCGGCTGGTCGAGGTCGATGCGCACCACGTCGTCGTCGAGGTGCTCGTCGGTGGTGTCCGGGAGGTACTTCGCCGGGTCGGTCTCCAGCTGCTCCAGGAAGACGCCCTCGGCGGTGATCTTGCCGAGCGCCTGGCGGTCGGCGGAGCAGGAGACGGCCATCGCGACGGGCAGCGAGGCGCCGTGGCGGGGGAGGCGGACCACGCGGACGTCGTGGCAGAAGTACTTGCCGCCGAACTGGGCGCCGATGCCGATCTTCTGGGTCAGCTCGGTGACCTTGGCCTCCAGCTCCAGGTCGCGGAAGCCGTGTCCGGTCCTGGCGTTGCCCTCGGTCGGCAGGTTGTCCAGGTAGTGCGCCGAGGCGTACTTGGCGGTCTTGAGCGCGAACTCGGCGCTGGTGCCGCCGATCACGATGGCCAGGTGGTACGGCGGGCAGGCGGCGGTGCCGAGGGAGCGGATCTTCTGCTCCAGGAACGAGAGCATGCTGGCCTCGTTCAGGATCGCCTTGGTCTCCTGGTACAGGTACGACTTGTTGGCCGAGCCGCCGCCCTTGGCCATGAAGAGGAACTTGTACGCGTCGCCGTCGGTGGCGTACAGCTCGATCTGGGCCGGCAGGTTGTTGCCGGTGTTCTTCTCGTCCCACATGGTCACCGGGGCCATCTGGGAGTAGCGCAGGTTGAGCTTGGTGTACGCGTCGTACACGCCGCGCGCGATGGCGGACTCGTCGGCGCCGGGGGTGAGCACGTTCTGGCCGCGCTTGCCCATGACGATGGCGGTGCCGGTGTCCTGGCACATCGGCAGGATGCCGCCGGCCGAGATGTTGACGTTCTTGAGCAGGTCGAGCGCGACGAAGCGGTCGTTCGGGCTGGCCTCCGGGTCGTCCAGGATGCGGCGCAGCTGGGCGAGGTGGGCGGGGCGCAGGTAGTGCGAGATGTCGTGCATCGCCTCGGCGGTGAGCAGGCGCAGCGCCTCGGGCTCGACCTGGAGGAAGGTGCGGCCGCCGGCCTCGAAGGTGGAGACACCCTCGGAGGTGAGCTTGCGGTACGGGGTCGGGTCAGCGCCCAGGGGGAGCAGGTCGCTGTACTCGAAGTCTGGCGTGGGAGCCATCGGGGCGGTCCTTAGGGGTCCAGTGGTCCGGCTGCGTCGGCGAAGCACCATCCAGGGTAGGACCCGGCCGCGGGACGCATGCGGACAGGTCAGCCTTGCGTGACGGGGCTCACTCGGCCAGGAGTGCGAGCGACTAGGCTTGGCCCGTGAACAACACGCCGGAGAACTCGCCGTCGCAGGACGTTCCGGGGCAGCCGCCGGTGTCGGCGCCCGTTCCCCTGACCAAGCCCGAACCCGAGTCGCGGCCCGCCGCGGTGCACGCCCCGGTGGCCGCACCGGTGCCCGCCCCGGCGGCCGCCCCGCGGACGTCGCACGCCCCGGTGGCGGACGCGGACATGCGGGTCTCGGACGCCGACCGCGAGCGGATCGCGGAGCTGCTGCGGGACGCCTACGCCGAGGGGCGGCTGGACGCGGAGGAGCACGCCGAGCGGATCGGGGCCGCGTACGCCGCCAAGACCTTCGGCGACCTGGTCCCGCTGACCAGGGACCTGCCCGCGCACCGTTCGGTGTCCTTCGACAAGCCGCCGCTGGGCGCCGAGGCGCCGGCCCCCGCGCCCGCCAGGCCGCTGCCGCCGGCGCGGCACGAGGCGCCGTCGGTGGTGGCGATCTTCGGCGGTGCCTCCCGCAAGGGCCGCTGGCGGGTGGGCTCGCACCTGACGGCCTTCACCGCGTTCGGCGGGGTGGAGATCGATCTCACCGACGCCGTCTTCGAGTCCCCCGAGGTGGAGATCACGGTGACGGCGGTCTTCGGCGGGGTCGACATCCGGGTGCCGGAGAACGTGACCCTGCTCGGTTCCGGGGTGGGCATCTTCGGCGGTTTCGACGTCCGGGAGCAGACCGCGGCGGACCCGTACGCTCCGGTCGTGCGGGTCAAGGGCCTTGCCCTGTTCGGCGGTTGCGAGGCCAAGCCGCGCCGGGGCAAGAAGATCAAGGAGTGGGTGCGCAAGCAACTCGGGACGGAATAGCCCGAATCGACCTGCCGAGTGCCCGGTCGGGGATCAACTCCCGGTCGGGCACTCGGCGTTGTGCCCGGTGCACTCCGTAGTCGATTGCGTGCAGTGTGCATGAATCGCGGCCGGACGGGGTAGTTCCTTCCGCACATCGCTTCTTGTACGGCTGTGCACCGGAGGCGGCCCAGCGGCCGCCCCGGGCGTTGGACAGCGGGGGCTCGCAGCCGGGCAGGGGAGCGAGGTTCCCCGTGTCCGAGAGCCTCGTCAGGAGTACGGCCGTGCTGCATCCGATCGAGTCCCGCACCACCTCGCCAGTCGCCGCCGCCCAGTTGCTGGAGCGCCGTCCGGCCGTCCCTCCGCAGCCGCAGCCCCCGAGCGGTACGGCGGGTCAGGCCGCGGGTGAGGACAATCCGTGGCACACCGGTGCGGCCTGTCGGCGGGACGAGGTGGGGCTGTTCTTCGCGCCCTCGAAGGAGCCGACGGCGGCCCGGCTGTCGCGGGAGGAGCAGGCCAAGCAGGTGTGCGCTCGCTGCCCGGTGCTGCTGGAGTGTCGCGAGCACGCCCTCGCCCAGCCGGAGCCGTACGGGGTCTGGGGCGGGCTGACGGCCGCCGAGCGGCGGGTGGTGCTGGCCCGGCGCCGCCGCCGGGACGCGGAGCTGCGCGAGGCGGCCCGGGTGGCCACGGCCGGGCGCCGGATAGCGGGTTGACGGCGGGCCGAAGACCCGCGGCCGCGGTCGCCGCGCGACCGCCGCGGCGACGAGCGGGACCGGTACGCCGCGCGGCCCCGGCGGAGGGGGGATCCCGCCGGGGCCGCGCGTTCGGACAACCGCTTCCGGGCCGGGTCAGTTGGCCCGGTCGAAGTCGATCGCGCTGTAGGCCCGCAGCTTCGACAGCTTGTGGACCGAGTTGATCTCGCGGATGGTGCCGCTCTTGGAGCGCATCACCAGCGAGCTGGTGGTGGCGGTCTCCGAGCGGTAGTGCACGCCGCGCAGCAGCTCGCCGTCGGTGATGCCGGTGGCGACGAAGAACACGTTCTCGCCGCTGACCAGGTCGTTGGTGGTGAGCACCCGGTCCAGGTCGTGCCCGGCGTCGAGGGCCTTCTGCCGCTCGGCCGCGTCCTTGGGCCAGAGCCGGCCCTGGATGACGCCGCCCATGCACTTCATCGCGCAGGCCGCGATGATGCCCTCGGGGGTGCCGCCGACGCCCAGCAGCAGGTCCACGCCGGTGCCCTCGCGGGCGGTCATGATGGCGCCGGCCACGTCGCCGTCGGTGATGAACTTGATCCGGGCGCCCGCCTCGCGGATCTCCCGGACCAGGCCGTCGTGGCGCGGACGGTCGAGCACCATCACGGTGACGTCCTCGACGGCGCTGCCCTTGGCCTTGGCGACCCGGCGGATGTTGACGGCCGCCGGGGCGGTGATGTCGACGTAGTCGGCGGCCTCGGGGCCGCAGACCAGCTTGTCCATGTAGAACACGGCGCTGGGGTCGAACATGGTGCCGCGGTCGGCGACGGCCAGCACGGCGACGGCGTTGGCCATGCCCTTGGCGGTCAGCGTGGTGCCGTCCACCGGGTCGACCGCGACGTCGCACTCGGCGCCGGTGCCGTCGCCGACCCGCTCGCCGTTGTAGAGCATCGGGGCTTCGTCCTTCTCGCCCTCGCCGATGACGACGACGCCGTTCATCGAGACGGTCGAGACGAGGGTGCGCATGGCCTTCACGGCGGCGCCGTCGGCCCCGTTCTTGTCGCCACGGCCGACCCACCGGCCGGCGGCCATCGCGGCCGCCTCGGTGACCCGGACGAGTTCGAGCGCGAGGTTCCGGTCCGGAGCCTCGGGCGCGACCTCCAGGGCACTGGGAAGGTGGTGCGGGTACTGCGTGGTCATCGTCGTTACCTCTCTGTACGCGACGGCCAGTGAGCGCCCGACTACTGCCAGGTCGAACGCCGTGGTGAGGGTAGTGCGATCGTATCTGCCCACGAGATGACTGTCTGTGGCGCGGGTCGCCACCCCGGGCGGAAGGCCCCGGTTCGTCCCGGTTCACCCGTACGTGCACACCCCGGGTGGCCGGGCCGTTGTGTGGATGAGTCACCATGGGTGGGTGGCTGCAGAGAGCAAGGGCATGAGGGGTCGGCAGACCGTACGGGACATGGTCCTGTCGATGCTGGCGGTCGGTTTCGTCGTCTGGATCGGTTACCTGTTCCTCCCGCACGACGCGAACGGCGATCCGGTGCACGTGGTCGCCTACAAGGTCGAGGCGGCCTCGGCGAAGCGCGCCGCGCCGTACCCGCTGCTGTCCCCGGAGGGGCTGTCCGACAAGTGGCGGGCCACCTCGGTCAGCTACACGCCGGCCGCCATCAACAACGGCAAGGGCAACGCCTGGCACCTGGGCTTCGTGACGCCCTCCGGCCAGTACGCGGCGGTCGAGCAGGCCGACGTCCCGCGCGAGAAGCTGCTCGCCGACAAGGTCGCGGGCGCCCAGCTGGACGGCACCGCGGACGCCGCCGGGCGCACCTGGGACCGGGTGCAGGGCGACAAGGCCCGCGCGCTGGCCGTCCAGACCGGTTCGGCCACCACCATGATCACCGGCACCGCCTCCTACGAGGAGATGGCCGAGCTGGCCCAGGCGCTCAAGTAGCGCGGGGCCCTGCCCGGGCGCGCAGGCCCCCGGCGCCCCTCGGACACGCGGAAGGGCCCGCACCGGTACGAACCGGTGCGGGCCCTTCGCCGTCGCGGGGTGCGATCAGACCGTGGTGACGACCTGGTCGTACTCCAGGCGCGGGGAGCGCGGGAACCAGGCCTCGTCGCCCGGCTTGCCGATGTTGACCACGGCCAGCACCGAGTGCTCGCCGTCGCCGAAGAACTCCTTGTTGAGGCCCTCGGCGTCGAAGCCGGTCATCGGGCCGGCGGCCAGGCCGGCGGCGCGCACGCCGATGATGAAGTACGCGGCCTGCAGGGCGCCGTTCAGCGCGGCGGAGCGCTCACGGGTGGCGCGCTCGGAGAAGAACACGTCCTTGGCCTGCGGGAAGTGCGGGAACTGGGTCGGCAGCTCCTCGTGGAACTCGTTGTCCGCAGCCAGGATGGCGACCAGCGGGGCGGTGGAGGTCTTGGCCTTGTTGCCGTCCGCCAGGTGCTGGACGAGGCGCTCGCGGCCCTCGGCGGAGCGGACCAGGACGACGCGCAGCGGCTGCTGGTTGAAGGCGGTCGGGCCGAACTTGACCAGGTCGTAGATGGCCTGGACCTGCTCCTCGGTGACCGGCTCGTCGGTGAAGGTGTTCGCGGTGCGGGCCTCGCGGAACAGCAGGTCCTGAGCGGCGGCGTCGAGTACCAGGGCGTCGGTGGTCATGCTTCTGCACCTCATGCGGGAGGGGGGTTCGTCGGTGTGACCGGCGGAGCCGATCAGTTCCTCCAACATAGGTGAAGATTCAACGATTCCCCAAGCCCTTGTGAGTTGCCTCACAGGGCGGGCCGCACTGCGCCCGGGCTCTGCGCCTGGGCTCGTGCGCCCGGGCCGTGCGCCTGGGCTCGTGCGCGGGGCTCGGTCACTCCCCGCCCGGGCCCGCGCCCTCCTCGGCGGCCAGCGCGGCGTCCAGTCGGGCCCGGGCGCCGTCCAGCCAGCGCTGGCAGACCTTCGCCAGCTGCTCGCCACGCTCCCACAGGGCCAGCGACTCCTCAAGGGAGGTGCCGCCGTTCTCCAGCTGCCGGACCACGTCCAGCAGCGCGTCCCGGGCGTGCTCGTAGCCCAGCGCGTCGTCCGGGGTCGGCGCCGCCGCGTCCTGCTGCTCCTGCTGCTCTGCCATGCGTGCCAGCGTAGGGGCTGGCGCCGACAGGGGCGGGTTCCACCGGTCGAAACCCGGGTGCGGCCGCGCGACCGGCGGCGCTAGCCTCCGCCGCATGATCGAAGTCCGCCCCGCCGCCCCCGCCGACGCGCCCGAGCTGGTCCGGCTGCGCAACCTGATGCTGCAGGCGATGCCCGGCATGGCCGCCTCGGCCGGCCCCGCCCCCTGGCAGGCCGCCGCCGAGCGGATGCTGCGCGAGCGGCTGGCCGCCCCGGCCGAGCGGTCGACCATGTCCGCCTTCGTGGTCGACGACCCGGAGCGCCCCGGCCGGCTCGCCGCCTGCGCCGTCGGCACCCTGGAGCACCGCCTGCCCTCGCCCGGCAACCCGGACGGCCTGTTCGGCTCCGTCTTCAACATCTGCACCGACCCCGACCGGCGGCTGCGCGGCTACGCCCGGGCCTGCACCGAGGCGTTGCTGGACTGGTTCGACGGCCGCCGGGTCGGCCGGATCGACCTGCACGCCAGCAGCGGCGGCGAGTCGCTCTACCGCAGCCTGGGCTTCGCCGAGTACTCGACGGCGCTGTCCCGGCAGCGCTCTTACTGAGGCTCCGCCCGAGGGCCCGCCGGGGGCTCCGCCGCCCCGGGCGCCACGGTGACGTCGAAGCCGCCGCCCGCGACCCGGGCGTGCAGCCCCTCCCCGGCCGCGAGCCGCGCCGGGTCCGTCACCACCGTGCCGTCGGCCCGCTGGAGCACCGCGTAGCCGCGTTCCAGGGTGGCCGCCGGGGAGAGCGCGACCACCCGGGCCAGGGTGTGCCCGAGGTCGCTCTGGGCGTGGTCCAGCCGGTGCCGCAGGGTGCGCCGGGCCCGCTCCACCAGGCCGTCCACCTCCTGGCCGCGCCCGTCCAGCATCCGGTGCGGGGCGGCCAGCGCCGGGCGGCTGCGCAGCCCGTCCAGCCCGTGCTGCTCGCGTTCGACCCGGGCCTGCACGTGCCGGCGGGCCCGGTCGCGCAGCTGGCGGACCTTGGCCAGCTCCTCGCCGACGTCCGGAACCACCCGTTTGGCGGCATCGGTCGGGGTGGAGGCGCGCAGGTCGGCGACGAAGTCCAGCAGGGGCTGGTCCGGCTCGTGCCCGATCGCGCTCACCACCGGCGTACGGGCGGCCGCGACCAGCCGCACCAGCCCCTCGTCCGAGAAGGGCAGCAGGTCCTCCACGCTGCCGCCGCCCCGGGCCACGATGATCACGTCCACCTCGGGGTGCTCGTCCAGCTCCCGCACCGCCGCGCTCACCCGCTCCACCGCGCTGACCCCCTGCACCGGGACGTTGCGCACCTCGAAGCGCACCGCCGGCCAGCGCCGCCGGGCGTTCTCCAGCACGTCCCGCTCGGCCGCCGAGCCGCGCCCGGTGACCAGCCCGACGCACTGCGGCAGGAACGGCAGCCGCCGCTTGCGCTCCGCCGCGAACAGGCCCTCCCCGGCCAGCCGCCGCTTGAGCTGCTCCAGCCGGGCCAGCAGTTCGCCCAGGCCCACCGGGCGGATCTCCGAGGCCCGCAGCGACAGCTGCCCGCGCGCCGCGTACCACTCCGGCCTGGCGTGCACGACGACCCGCGAGCCCTCCTGCACCACGTCCGCGACCTGCTCGAACACCGAGCGGAAGCAGGTCACCGTGAGGGAGACGTCGGCCTGCGGGTCGCGCAGGGTCAGGAACACCACGCCCGCGCCGGGGCGGCGGCTGAGCTGGGTGATCTGCCCCTCGACCCACACCGCGCCGAGCCGGTCGATCCAGCCGCCGATCAGCGCGGAGACCTTGCCGACCGGGAGCGGGGCTTCGGGGGAGCTGGGGTTGGCCATGCGTACGAGGCTAGCGGCGTCCGCCGACACCGTCCCCGGCAACGCCCGCCGGCGTCGTCCCCGGCAGTGCCGGCCGGCACCGTTCCGCACGGCGCCCGCCGGCGCCGTCGCTAGCGGTGCCCGCCGGTGCCGTGCGCCGTGCTGCCCTGCACACCGAGCACCACCAGGCCGGCCGCCAGCCAGACCAGCCCGACCAGCTGTGCCGTGGTCGAGGCCTCGTAGACCACCGCGCCGATCACCGCGATCCCCAGCAGCGGGACGACCAGGTGCCGGAGCCGGTCGGGCGAGCCGTGCCGGACGGTGTACCAGCCGATCACCGAGGCGTGCAGCAGCGCGAAGGCGGTCAGCGCGCCCACGTTCACCACCGAGGTCAGCTGGTCCAGCCCGTCGTCCCGCTCGGCCGCCCAGACCGCCGCCGCCATGGTGACCACCGCGGCCGCCAGCAGCGCCCGGCGGGGCACCGCGCTGCCCGGGTCGACCGAGCCGAGCACCCGCGGCAGCCGTCCCTCCCGGCCCATCGCGAAGACCAGCCGGCCGGCCGCCGCCTGCCCGGCGAGCGCGGCGAAGGCCGCGCCGATCGCCTTGCTGGCGGCCACCAGCAGGTGCAGCCAGTGGCCGATGCCGCCCTCCACGGTGTCGTAGAAGGCGGAGCCCTGGGAGGCCGGGTCGGCGGCCAGCTGCTGCGGGGTGGTGGGCTCCAGCACGGCCGCCAGGTAGGTCTGGGCGACGAACAGCAGCCCGGCCAGCGCCAGGCACCACAGCACCGCCCGGGCCACCGCGGCGGAGGCGCCGACCGCCTCCTCGACGAAGGTCGCGATCGCGTCGAAGCCCAGGTAGGAGAGCACCGCGACGGACACCGCGGAGACCACCGCGGTGAGCGAGAAGCCCCCGACGGCGGTGAACGGCGTGTCCCAGCCGCGCCGCGCGCCGTCCCGCACCAGCACCACCACGGCCGCGACCACGAACACCGCCAGCACCGCGATCTCCAGGGCGAGCACCGCGAAGCCGACCGCGGCCGCCGTCCGCACCCCGACCAGGTTGAGCGCGGTGGTCACCAGCACCGCGGCCGCCGTCCACACCCAGCGCGAGACCCCGGGCACCAGCGAGTTCAGCGCGATCCCGGAGAACAGGTAGGCCACCGCGGGGATCAGCAGGTAGTCCAGCATCGCCATCCACCCGGCGATGAACCCCGGCCCCTCGCCCAGCCCGGCCCGCGCGTAGGCGAACACCGAGCCGGTCTGCGGCACCGCGCGGACCATCTGGGCGTACGAGAAGGCGGTGAAGCCCATCGCGACCGTCGCCGCCAGGTAGACGGCCGCCACGGCGCCGTGGCTCCGGGCGTCCAGCACGCCGAAGACGCCGACCGGGGCCATCGGGGCGATGAACAGCAGCCCGTAGACCATCAGATCGCGGACGCCCAGGGTGCGGCGCAGGCCGCTCGGCGTCGGCTGCTCGTTCACAGCGCTCATGGAGACCAGGCTTGAGCAACTTCCGACCCTTTGCGACCGGAAGGCGTCCGGGCCGGCGTCCGGGGCGGCGGTGCGGCCCGCCCCGGGCGGTGGGGCTCCCGGTCGCCCGTACGATGGGGGCATGTCCAACACCGCGCAGCGCCGTGTCCTGCTCGCCGCCCCCCGGGGCTACTGCGCGGGTGTCGACCGCGCCGTGATCGCCGTGGAGAAGGCCCTGGAGCAGTACGGGGCGCCCATCTACGTCCGCAAGCAGATCGTCCACAACAAGTACGTGGTGCAGACCCTGGAGAAGAAGGGCGCGATCTTCGTCGACGAGACGGAGGAGGTGCCCGAGGGCTCGATCGTCGTGTTCTCCGCGCACGGCGTCGCCCCGTCCGTCCACGACGAGGCGCGGGCCGGCAAGCTCGCCACCGTCGACGCCACCTGCCCGCTGGTCACCAAGGTGCACAAGGAGGCCGTGCGCTTCGCCGACGAGGGCTACGACATCCTGCTGGTGGGCCACGAGGGCCACGAGGAGGTCGTCGGCACCATGGGCGAGGCCCCGGACCGGATCCACCTGGTGGACGGTGCCGAGGACGTCGCCAACGTCCAGGTGCGGGACGAGTCCAAGATCGTCTGGCTCTCCCAGACCACGCTCTCGGTGGACGAGACCATGGCCACCGTCGGCGAGTTGAAGAAGCGCTTCCCGGCGCTGGTCAGCCCGCCCAGCGACGACATCTGCTACGCGACCCAGAACCGCCAGGTCGCGGTCAAGCAGCTGGCCCCGGAGACCGACCTGCTGATCGTGGTCGGCTCCAAGAACTCCTCCAACTCGGTCCGCCTGGTCGAGGTCGGCCTGGAGTACGGCGCCAAGGCCGCCCACCTGGTCGACTTCGCCGAGGAGATCCAGGAGTCCTGGCTGGAGGGCGTCACCACGGTCGGCCTGACCAGCGGCGCCTCGGTGCCGGAGATCCTGGTCGACGGCGTGCTGGAGTTCCTGGCCGCGCGCGGCTACGACACGGTGGAGACGGTCAAGACCGCCGAGGAGCACCTGACCTTCTCGCTGCCCAAGGAGCTGCGCCGCGACCTGCGCGCCGAGGCGGCCGGCAAGCTGTAGGGCCCGTCCTCGAACCCTGGACCCGCCACGACGGACCCGGTGCCCCGCTGCGGGCACCGGGTCCGTCGCGCTGTGCGGGTCCGTCGCATGGTGCGGGCCCGTCGATTGCGGTGCGCCCCCGTCCGGGCTCTCGTAGCTTTGTGCACAGGCTGTGGACAAGCCGGTCGACGGCCGGACGGCGGAAGGCGGAACGATGACGGCGGTATTCGGCGTGGACATCGGCGGCTCGGGCATCAAGGGCGCCCCGGTCGACCTCGCCCGGGGAGCACTCACCCAGGAGCGGCACAAGGTGCTCACCCCGCAGCCGTCCGAGCCCGGGGCCGTGGTCGCCGCCGTCCGCGAGGTGGTCCAGCACTTCGACCACCAGGGGCCGGTCGGGCTGACCTTCCCCGGGGTGGTGGTCGGCGGCCGCACCCGGACCGCGGCCAACGTGGACAAGGGCTGGATCGGCCTGGACGCGGAGGGCCTCTTCCGCGACGCGCTGGGCATGCCCGCGACCGTGCTCAACGACGCGGACGCGGCCGGCCTCGCCGAGACCGAGCACGGCGCCGGGCGCGGCGAGTCGGGCGTGGTCCTGGTGCTCACCTTCGGCACCGGCATCGGCAGCGCGCTCTTCGTGGACGGCACCCTGGTGCCCAACACCGAACTGGGCCACCTGGAGCTGCGCGGCAAGGACGCCGAGCGCCGCGCCTCCTCGGCCGCCAGGGAGCGGCACGACCTGACCTGGGAGCAGTGGGCCGGGCGGGTCGACGAGTACCTGGACCTGGTGGAGATGCTGTTCTCCCCGCAACTGATCGTGATCGGCGGCGGGGTGAGCCGCAAGCACGAGAAGTTCCTGCCGCTGCTGAGGGACCGCGGGGCGCGGGTGGTGCCGGCGGAGCTGCGCAACGACGCGGGCATCGTCGGGGCCGCCATGGCGGCGGCCCGGGCGGCGGGCTAGGGCACGGCCCTCGGTGCCCGCGCGCCGGGCCGTCAGCGGGAGCGGTGGAAGCGGCGCTGGGCGACGAAGCGGGCGAGCACGATCAGCGCGGCCAGCCCGGTGCCGGAGAACAGCCAGCCGGCCCGCAGCGCCAGCCCGGTCGCCAGCGCCACCACCTGGGCGGTGACGCCGGAGGAGCTGACCGGGGCGAGCGCCAGCAGTGCCACGGCGAAGGCGATCGGCCCGCTGATCGGGGCGGCCAGCAGGTCGGCGTAGCGGACCCGGACGGCCAGCTGGAAGCAGACCACCAGGTAGCCGAGGCCGAACAGCCAGCCGAGGTCCTCGAAGAGCAGCCGGTCCAGGCCGGCCACCGCCAGCGTGGCCAGCACCGCGAGCACGCCGGTGCCGATCGCGGTCAGCCGGGTCGGCCGGCCGGTCCGGCGCCGTCCGTACACGCGCAGCCGGCGCTTCGGGGCGGGGCGCGCGGCGGGCCGGTCGGCCACCGGGCGCAGCCGGGACGGGGGAGCCGCGGGGGCTCGGGCGCTCTCGGGTGCCCGGCCGGGACCGGGGACGGCGGCCGGGGCCGCGCCGGTCGGCGGACGGCGTCTGGGCCCTGGCGGCTGGGTACGGATGCTCTGCTCCACCCGCCCAACGTACGGTCCGATCATCGCCACACTGTGTAATGGACCGTTCAGGTCTTGTTCCGTGTCCCCGGATGGCGTACTCCTGTGATCGTCACTCAAGGGGCTGACCTGCTCGGCCGAGTCGACACATCGTGATCATCCGATGACCGTACGGGGGACCGCCGCATGACCGCCGACTTCACCTTCGAACGCCTCGACCACGTCCAGCTCGACATCCCGGCCGGCGCCGAGGACGAGTGCCGCGCCTTCTGGTCCGGCGTGCTCGGGATGACCGAGCTCCCGAAGCCCCCGGTGCTGGCGGCGCGCGGCGGCTGCTGGTTCCGCCGCGGCGGGGTCGAGGTGCACCTCGGCGTCACCCCGGACTTCCGCCCGGCCCGCAAGGGGCACCCCGGCATCCTGGTGACCTCGCTGGACGCCCTGGCCGAGCGGCTCGCCGCGCACGGCCACGAGGTCACCTGGGACGACCACCACCCCGGCCACCGCCGCTTCTACTCCGCCGACGGGCTGGGCAACCGGCTGGAGTTCCTGGAGCCGCTGCCCGCGCCGACCGAGGCGTGAGCCCCGGCAGGTGCTGCCCGTAGACTTGGGGGTCGGCCCGTACGGTGCCGACCCAACTCCTCCAAGCCCACGGGACTGCGCTTCATGTCGCTCACGATCGGAATCGTCGGCCTGCCGAACGTCGGCAAGTCGACCCTGTTCAACGCCCTGACCAAGAACGACGTGCTGGCGGCCAACTACCCGTTCGCCACCATCGAGCCGAACGTCGGCGTCGTCGGCGTCCCGGACGCGCGGCTGGCCAAGCTCGCCGAGATCTTCGGCTCGCAGCGCATCCTCCCGGCCACCGTCGACTTCGTCGACATCGCCGGCATCGTGCGCGGCGCCAGCGAGGGCGAGGGCCTGGGCAACAAGTTCCTCGCCAACATCCGTGAGTCGGACGCGATCTGCCAGGTCGTGCGCGCGTTCACCGACCCGGACGTGGTGCACGTGGACGGCAAGGTGTCGCCCAAGGACGACATCGAGACCATCCACACCGAGCTGATCCTGGCCGACCTCCAGACCATCGAGAAGGTCCTGCCGCGGCTCCAGAAGGAGGCGCGCCTCAAGAAGGACACCGCCCCCGTGCTGGCCGCCGCCGAGGCCGCCCAGGCGGTCCTGGAGACCGGCAAGACCCTCTTCGAGGCCGGCTTCGACACCGCCCCGATCCGCGAGCTGCACCTGCTGACCGCCAAGCCCTTCCTCTACGTCTTCAACGTGGACGAGGACGAGCTGGCCGACGAGGACTTCAAGAACGCCCAGCGCGCCCTGGTCGCCCCGGCCGAGGCGATCTTCCTCAGCGCCAAGATCGAGTCCGAGCTGATCGAGCTCGACGACGCCGAGGCCCTCGAACTCCTCCAGTCCATGGGCCAGGAGGAGCCCGGCCTCGCCACCCTCGCCCGCGTCGGCTTCGACACCCTCGGCCTGCAGACCTACCTCACGGCCGGCCCGAAGGAGACCCGCGCCTGGACCATCAAGAAGGGCGCCACCGCCCCCGAGGCCGCCGGAGTCATCCACACCGACTTCCAGAAGGGCTTCATCAAGGCCGAGGTGATCTCCTTCGACGACCTGGTCGAGACCGGCTCCATCGCCGAGGCCCGCTCCAAGGGCAAGGCCCGCATCGAGGGCAAGGAATACATCATGCAGGACGGCGACGTCGTGGAGTTCCGCTTCAACGTCTGACCGGGTAGCGCAACTCCCGTACGAGGGGCCGGACTTCCGTCGAAAGTCCGGCCCCTCCGGCGTTGTCCGGCCCGGCTCCGCGACGTCCAGGAGTGGTACGCTTTTCCGTACCACTTTGTGGAAGGGGTTGCCCATCATGTCCATCACCGCAAGCGAGGCGCGCCGAGATCTCTTTCCGTTGCTCAAGAAGGTCAACGAGGATCGCGAGGCCATCGAGATCGTCTCCAAGCACGGGAATGCCGTGCTCGTCTCCGCCGAGGACTACGCGGCCCTGCGCGAGGGCTCGTACCTGCTGCGCTCGCCTGCCAACGCCCGGCGGCTGCTCAAGGCGTACGAGAACGCCCTGGGGCGGACAAACCTCGCCGAGCGTGAGCTGATCGACCCCGACGTGGCCGACTCGGGGCCGGGTGCCAGGTGAGGCTCGTCTTCGAGGAGCAGGGCTGGGAGGACTACACCTCTTGGCTCAAGAACGACCGGAAGATCCTCGCCCGGTTGAACAGGCTCATCGAGGAGACCCTGCGGGACCCGTTCTCGGGCATCGGCAAGCCGGAGCCGTTGAAGTTCCACCTGCCGGGCGCCTGGTCGCGGCGGATCGACGACGAGCACCGCTTGGTCTACCTGGTCACGCAGGACGAGATCATCGTCCTCGCCGCCAGGTACCACTACTGATCACGGTTCGCCGGAGGGGCCGGACTTCCACGGGAAGTCCGGTCCCTCCGCGTTGTCGGTCAGGGGTGGACGGTGAGGGTGAGGGTGCCGTCGGGGGACGGGGTGACGGTGACGGCGGTGAGGGTGGGGGCGAGGGCGTCGGGGTGGTGGGCGGCGGCGCGGGGGCCGATGCCGATGACGCGCATGCCGGCGGCGCGGGCGGCGGCGATGCCGGCGCCGGAGTCCTCGAAGGCCACGCAGTCGGCGGGGGCGAAGCCGAGGGCGGCGGCGCCCTTGAGGAAGCCCTCGGGGTCGGGCTTGCTGGCGCCGACGGACTCGGCGGTGACCAGGACGGGCGGCATCGGCAGGCCGGCGGCGTCCATCCGGACCCGGGCGAGGGGGAGGTCGGCCGAGGTGACCAGGGCGTGCGGCAGGCCGGCCAGCGAGGCGAGGAAGGCGTCGGCGCCCGCGACCTGGACGACGCCCTCGGTGTCGGCCCGCTCCTCGGCGAGCATCAGCTCGTTCTCGGCGAGGTTCTCCTCGACCGGGCGGTGCGGCAGCAGTTCGGCCATGGTCGCGTGGCCCTGGCGGCCGTGGACGACGGTGAGCGCCGCGACGGGGTCGAGGCCGTGCCGCTCGGCCCAGCGGGTCCAGCAGCGCTCGACCACGGCGTCGGAGTTGACCAGGGTGCCGTCCATGTCGAGGAGGAGGGCGCGGGTGGTGAACCGGACGGGGGTGGCGGTCATGGGGCGGCTCCTGGAGGCGGGGCGGAGAGGTGAGCTCTTTGTTCCTCGATGATACAAAAGATCACGGGAGCAGGTGGGCGTTGACCGCCCGGGCCTCCTCGGCCAGCTCCGGCAGTTCCACCACCTCGACCCCGGCCGCCTCCAGCAGTGCGGTGCCCTGGCAGTCGGTGACGAAGAGGTCCGGCTCGCGCCAGGCGACCACGACCCGGGGCACGCCCGCCGCGATGAGCAGCCGGGCGCACGGCACCGGGCGGGAGGCGCGCTGCCCGCAGGGCTCCAGGCTGCTGTAGACGGTCGCCCCGCGCAGTCGGGGGTCGCCCGCCGGGAGCTTGGCCAGGGCCGCCTCCTCGGCGTGGTCGTGCGCGTCCGCCTCCCGGCTGTAGCCCTCCGCCAGCACCTCGCCGTCGGCGCCGACGACCACCGCCCCGACCGAGAAGGCCGTCTCCGAGGGCGGGCAGCGGCGGGAGAGTTCGACGGCCCGGCGCAGGTGGTCGAGGTCGGTGGCGGCGGGGTGGGTCACGGCGCGGGCTCCTTCGGGGCGTACCTGAGCAGGACGACGTCGCCCACCGTACGTGCCTCCAGCAGCCGCATCCGCCGGGTCGGGCCGCCGGGGAACGCGGCCGGGCCGACGAACCGCGGCGCTCCGGGCTGGCCGACCAGCAGCGGGGCGACGGCCAGCTGGAGCTCGTCCGCCAGGCCCTGGGCGAGGAACTGGGTGTGCACCCCGCTGCCGCCCTCGACCATCAGCCGGCGCACCCCGCGCGCGCCCAGGTCGTCCAGCACCGCGCCGAGGTCGACCGAGTCGCCGAGCGAGACCACCTCGGCCAGCCCGTCGAGCCGGGGCCGCAGCACCGCCGCCCCGGCCGCGGTGGTGTAGGCGAGCTTCGCGCCGCCGGTGTGCCAGAACCGCAGGTCGGCGCCGAGGGCGCCGCTCGCGCTGAGCGTCACCTTCAGCGGGTGCTCGGGCCGCCCGGCGGCCACCCGGGCGGCCCGTCGCGCGGGGTCGTCGACCAGCAGGCGCGGGTTGTCGGCGCGCAGGGTGTTGCCGCCGACCAGGATCGCGTCGGCGGCCGCCCGCTCCTGGTCGACCCGGTCGAAGTCGGCGGCGCCGGAGAGCAGCAGGCGGTCGGGGGAGGCGTCGTCGAGGTGGCCGTCGAGGGAGACGGCGGCGCTCAGCAGGACGAAGGGGCGCTGGCCGGGGCCGGGCATGGGCGGACCGTTCTGTCGGGACCGTTCGGGACCGCTCGGGACCGCTCGGGGCGGTTCGGTCGGGCGCCTCCACGGTACGGCCGCCGGTGCCGGCGGGGCCGCCCTCCGATCGCTATGTGAGACGGTTCTTCTCGCCATGCGGGATGGAGCGTAGCGTCGGGGCATCGCGGAAACGGAAACGCCGACCACGTCTCAGGGGGACCCCATGCCCGGACCGCAGCCTGCCGCCGCCTACACCCACGGCCACCAGGAGGCCGTGCTGCGCTCGCACCGCTCCCGTACCGCCGCCGACTCGGCCGGCTACCTGCTGGCCGAACTGCGGCCCGGCCAGGCGCTGTTGGACGTCGGCTGCGGCCCGGGCACGATCACCGCCGACCTGGCCGAGCTGGTCGGCCCCACCGGGCGGGTGGTGGCCGTGGACGCCTCCGCCGAGGTGCTGGAGCAGGCCGCCGGGTACGTCGCCGGGCGCGGTCTGGCCAATGTCGTGTTCGAACTGGCCGACGTGCACCGACTGCCGTACCGGGACGGCGAGTTCGACGTGGTGCACGCCCACCAGGTGCTGCAGCACGTGGCCGATCCGGTGGCCGCGCTGCGCGAGATGGGCCGGGTGACGGCGCCCGGCGGGCTGGTCGCCGCCCGGGACGTCGACTACGCCACGATGACCTGGTTCCCGCAGGCGCCGGCGCTGGACCGCTGGCTGGAGCTCTACCGGCGGACCGCCCGGGCCAACGGCGGCGAACCGGACGCCGGACGGCGACTGCTGTCCTGGGCCCGGGCGGCCGGTCTGACCGACGTCACCGCGAGCACCGGCACCTGGACGTTCGCGACGCCCGAGCGGCGCGCGTGGTGGGCCGGGATGTGGGCGGACCGGGTGACCGGGACGGCCTTCGGCCGGACGGCGGTGGAACGGGGCTTCGCGGAGCCCGCCGAGCTGGAACGGATCGCGGCCGGCTGGCGGGAGTGGAGCGCCGCCGGCGACGGCTGGTTCTCGATGATCCACGGCGAGGTCCTGGCCCGGGTCGGAGCGGAACGGCCGGGGCCGTCATGACGGAGCGGCCGGAGCGGCCGGGTCGGTAACGGCGGGGCGGTAACGGCGGGGCGGGCGTTCGGAAAGATCAGGTAAAGTCGCGCGACCGTTCAGCTCGGGCCCGTCCGGCCCGCGGGGCGGTGTCGAGAGCCGAAACGCCGAGTCGAGGCCCGCCCCGGCGGGCCGGGGGAGTCCACGTGTCCGAGCCTGAGTCCGCGCCGCCCGCCGCTCCGGGGCCGGACCCGCGGGTGGACTTCCGCAAGGACCCGGGGCCCGCCGAGGAACGGGCCGCGGCCGCGCGGCCGCCGGGCCCGGCGGAGGCCGGACCGGCCGACCCCTGGGCCCCGCCGGTCGAGGCCGGCCCCCCGTCCCCGTCGGCCCCGTCCCCACTGGCCCCGCCCCAGCCGCCGCCCCCGCCGCTGCCCGCCGGCGGCTGGGCCTCGGTGCCGCCCTCCGCCGAGTCCGGCCTGCGGCCCGGCCACCCCCACCCCTACGCCCATCCCCGGCCGGGCCCGCCCGCGCAGCCGTACCCGCACCCCTACCCGCCGTACGTCCTCGACCCGTACGCCCCCCGGCCCGAGCCGCGCACCAACGGCTTCGCCGTCGGCTCGCTGGCGACCGCGCTGAGCCTGCTCTCGCCGGTGGCCCTGGTGTTCGGGATCCTCGCGCTGGTCCAGATCAAGCGGACCGGCCAGCGCGGCCGCGGCATGGCGGTGACCGGCCTGGTGCTCGGGGTGGCGGGCACCCTGCTGCTGTCGCTCCTGCTGGGCGCGGGGGACTTCGGCCCCGCGCGGAACGGACGGGGTGACCGGTACGCGGCCAAGCCGCCCGCCGGGTCGGTCCGCTGGTCGGCGCTGAAGGCGGGGGACTGCTACCTCTCCTCCGGGACGAGCGGGCAGCCGGACGAGAACGGCGACGAGACGGTGTACTGGGTGCGCCGGGTGGCCTGCGCGGAGCGGCACAACGGCGAGGTGGCCGGCACCGTGAAGGTCCCGGAGAGCAGCGGCGCCTACCCGGGCGCGACGGTCGTCCGCGAGCGGGCCGCCGCCCTGTGCCGCAGGGTGCTCGACGACTACGCGCTGGACCAGTGGGCCGTCCCGGACGGCATGGACGACGTCTACCTCTACCCGAGCGCGGGCAACTGGGCGGCCGGCGAACGGTACGTCACCTGCGGCTTCGAGGACCCGGACGACCAGCACCTGGGGACGGTCCGCACCGACCGCCGCAGTCTGACCTCCGTCCAGCTGGCCTACCTGGAGGCCGTCCGGGGCTTCAACGCGGCCTACCTGGACACCCCGAAGCAGGACGTGGCGGTCGCCGAGGCCGAGTACCGGTCCTGGGCCCGCCGGATGGCCGCCGCCTCCCGGGCCGAGGCCGCCGCGCTGCGCAAGCCGACGGCGGAGTGGCCGACCGACGTCCAGGCGAAGATGGACAAGCTGGCCGAGACCCAGTCCCAGGCGGCCGTCGCCTGGGACGCCGCGGCCTCCGGCGGCGACGTGGCGGGCGACCTGCGCCGGGCCCGGGCGCTGGTCGCCAGGACGGTGCCGGTCAGCGTGGACATCCGGCGCTCGCTCGGCCTGTCCACCGGCGAGCAGGTGCCCGACCTCCGGGTCTGAGCCCGCCCGCCCCGAGAGGGCGGGGCCGGTCGCCGGGTTACCCGGCGTTAACCCCGCCCGTACCTGCCGGTAGCGCGGGAGCCGTAGGGTCACCCCGGTGTCCCCGGCCCGACCCCCACGCCGGCCGGGGACACCGCGCCGGGCCGGGCCCGAAGCCGGGCCCCACCCGCTACCCTCCCGCCATGGGCACCTTTCGGGTGATGCGGCAGGACGACAACGGCAACCGCTTCCTGGTCGCCGGGAACCTGGCCGAGGCCGAGGCGCACCGCCTGGCGGCCGAGTTCGAGGCGCGCGGCCACAAGCAGCTGTACTGGGTCGAGGCCCAGGACCAGGACCCGGCCCCGTAGGGTCGGGGGCATGGAACAGGCCGGTGAGACCACTGTCGGAACCCCGCCGAGGATCGTCGTCGGCGGGGTGCTGATCCGCGGCGGCCGGGTGCTCGCCGCCCGCCGCAACGCGCCCGCGTCGGTCGCCGGCCGCTGGGAGTTCCCCGGTGGCAAGGCCGAGCCCGGCGAGACCGAGGCGCAGGCGCTGGAGCGCGAGCTGCTGGAGGAGCTGGGCGTACGGGCCAGGGCGCTGCGGCGGCTGTCCGGCGGGTGGGCCGTGCGGCCGGGGCTGGAGCTGCGCTTCTGGGCCGCCGAGCTGCTGTCCGGTGAGCCGAGCGCGCTGGAGGACCACGACGAGCTGCGCTGGCTGGGCCCGGCCGAGCTGGATTCGGTGGACTGGATCGGGCACGACCGCGAGGTCCTGCCGCAGGTCGCCGAGCTGCTCGCGGTGGCGGGCGACGCGCAAGCCGCCGGATAGGTCAATCGGACAAGACGACCCGGCGGCCGGGATAGCCTGGGTTCTGCTGGGTATGTCGCCTTTCGACACCATTCGTCACCATCGGTGAGCCGCCCCAGCCGGCGACGCCGATCCCGACCAGAGCCGGAGGCCCCGTCGGTGTCGACAACCGGGAACGGCGGCGGGGGAGCGCGCCGGGCAGGCACCGCGGGAGGCGCCGCCGCCCGCGCCCGGCTGCGCCGCGCCGCCCC
>NZ_JBHYGR010000090.1:0-8419 GCF_042738155.1 Kitasatospora sp. NPDC059088
GGGCCGGCCTCGGCGCGGGCGGCGCCCTCGCCGCCGGCCGCCTGCTGCCCGCCGGCCCGGCCCGGGCCGCCACCCCGTTCGCCCCGGCCCCGCCGACCGCTCCCGCCGCCCCGACCCTGACCGCCCGAGCCGCCCGAGCCGTCCGCCCGGCCGCGCCGGGATCCACCGCGGCGCAGCCCTGGCCCGACTGGACCCGCTACGCCCGGATCGCCGACGGCACCTTCAACGAGCCCGCCGACATGCAGGGTTACGTCGACGCCCTCAAGGCGCAGAACGTCAGCGTCATCGAACTCGACACCCTGCTCTCCAACTGGCTCACCGACGCCGAGTTCGCCGCCCACATGGCCGACGTGAAGACCTTCACCGGCCTGGCCCACGCGGCCGGCCTCAAGGTCGTCATGTACTACCCGTCCCTCGAACTGATCTCCCCCGGCGGTGAGAAGGGCCGCTCCTTCTACAAGGACGACCACGGCAAGGACTGGGTCCAGCGCGACCTCGCGGGCAAGCCCAACGTGTTCTACGGCAGCGTGGTGGTCTGGGTCGACCCGGGCGACGAGAGCGTCTGGCTCAGCCCCCACTCGCCCTGGCGGGACTACTACCTCCGGCGGATCAAGGGGGTGGCCGCCACCGGCGTGGACGGCATCTGGCCGGACGTGCCGATCTACTTCGACGGCGTGCTCACCTGGTGCGACGCCTCCAGCTGGGGCGCGGCCGCCTTCAAGGCCGACACCGGGCTCGCCCTGCCCCGGGCCGCCGACTTCACCGACCCGGTGTTCCGCCGCTACGTCGAGTGGCGCCACCGCAGCCTGCTCGGCTTCCAGTTGGACATCGCCGCCGCCGGGCGCTCGGTCAACCCCGACCTGGTCACCTTCGTCGAGACGGTCTCGATGGACTACCGCTACGCCACCTCCATCGGCCTGGACGGCGGCTACCTGCGCACCGCCGAGGACGCGGTCTCCCAGGTCTGGGAGGTGGACATCCTCGGCAACTACGACGGGATGCGGCACGCCACCGCCACCGACTGGACCTGCCTGATCTCGATGTACAAGTACGCCCGCGCGGCCAGCGGCGCCAAGCCCGCATGGGCGTTCTCCTACGGCTGGCAGGCCGACGACGCCTCGCTGGTGATGTCCCAGCTGATCGCGGCCGGCTGCAACCCGTACGAGGTGAGGACGCCGTTCAAGAACGACACCGTGGACGCGGCCATGCGCGCCCGGATGTTCGCCTTCGTCCGGGCCAACCAGGCGAAGCTCTACGACCCGGTCTCCGCGGCCCGGGTCGGGGTCTACCACTCCGCGCCGTCCCGGGACTACGTCGCGCCCGGCGAGGGCAACGGGATGTACGCCAACGCCAAGGCCCCGGCCGGGGTCGCCGACTGGTGGGGCGGCGACGACCCGCAGATGAGCTGTGCCGCGCTGCCCTGGCTGGGCGAGTTCCGCGGCACGGTCAAGGCGCTGGTGTACGCCCAGGTGCCGTTCGACACCGTGCCCAGCCCCGGCCTCGTCGCCGCCGACCTGGCCCGCTTCCAGGTCCTGCTGCTGCCCAACCTCCAGGCCGTCTCGGACGCCGAGGCGACCGTGCTGCGCGGCTTCGTCGCGGCCGGCGGGACGGTCGTGATCACCGGCCCGGCCCCCACCGCGCTGGACGAACTGGGCGGCCGGCGGGCCGAGTTCGCGCTCTCCGACGTCCTCGGGCTGCGCCGGGCAGACCCGTTGCCCGCGAGCCGGCGGAACTCCTACGGCAGCGGCAGCTGCTGGTACCTCAAGGCCCTGCCCGGGCTGAGCTACCTGTCGAACACCGACCAGGCCTCGGCCGACCAACTGCTGGCGGCGGTACGGCAGTCGGCGCCGCCCGCCGTCACCCTCACCGGGGACCGGCGGATCTTCCTGGACGCCCGGCGGCTCGGCGGCGACACCGTCGTCCACCTGGTGAACTTCACCAACTTCGGCGACGCCCCGGCCGACTTCCGCACCACGCCCGTCAACTGCACCCTCTCCTACGCGCTCCCGGCCGGAGCGGTCGTCACCGCCGTGACCGTCGCCAGCCCGGACGGCACCGACCCGGCGCCCCGGCCCGTCCCGTACACGGTGACCACCGGGACGGTCGGCGTGCCGCTGACCGTCGTCCAGTACTCGGTGGTGACGATCAGCGCGTCGGCGGCCTGACCGGGGGGCGACCGGGCGGGTCAGGCGTCGCCGTCCAGCAGGTGCTGGCGCACCTCCTGGAAGGTCCAGGCCCCGCCGGCCGGCCGGGAGAACACCCAGACCAGGTCGAACCGGTCCGGCCAGGTGCCCGGCGCCCCGCTGCCGGCCGCTCCGAGCGCCTCGACGATCCGCGGGATCCGGGAGTGCTCCCAGCAGATCAGCACCGGCTGCGTTCCGGCGAGGGCGGCGGCGGCCAGCTGGGACTCCTGGGACTCGGCGTAGGTGGTGTCCACGGTCAGTCCGAGCCCGCCGGCCAGCGGGGTGACGGTCTGCCGCATCCGGTGGGCTCCGGCCAGCGGGCCCTGGTCGGTGGCGGCGTAGATCCGGGCGGGGGTGCGCAGGCCGGTCGCGGGCGGGGTGGTGAACAGGGTGGGCAGTGCCTTGGCCCGGTCCCAGCCGCGCTGGGTGAGGGACTTGCCGTCGTGCTTGCCGTTCTCGTCCAGGCCGGGCTGGTTGCCGTCGGGCTTCTCGCCGTGCCGGATGATCATCACGAAGGCGGCGCCGCCCGGGTCACTGGCCCTGGCGACCGGGCCGTTCTTGTCGGCCTTGTCCTTCTTGCCGGAGGAGCAGCCGGCGAGCACCAGCGGGGCGGCGGCCGCGAGGCCGGTGAGGAGCAGCCGGCGGGTGGGGCGGGCGGTCGTGGGCCGGGCGCTCACGCGGCACCCCGCTCCAGGCGCACCAGCGCGTCGATCGCGACGCCCGTCGCGACGCCGGTCGCTCCGCCCGTCGCACCGCCCCGGTGGCCGGGTTCGGTGTCGACCTCGCGCCGGACGCGCTCGGCCCGCACGGTGTGCAGGCCGTAGGGGGCGAGGTCGGCGAGGACGTCCTGCGGGGTGAACAGCACGGCCGGGTCCTGCGGGCCGCCGACGCCTTCGGTGAGGTTGCTCAGGTCGTGTCCGATCACCAGCAGGGTGCCGCCGGGGGCGAGTGCTTCGGCGGCGCGGTGCAGTGCGGCGCGGCGGTCGGCGGCGGGCAGGTGGAGGTAGGCGACCAGGACGAGGTCGTAGCCGACGGTGGGGGCCTCGTGGGTGCGGGCGTCGCCGTGGCGCCAGGTGAGGCGGTCGGCGACCTCGTCGGGCAGTTCGGCGGTGAGCCGTTCGGCGCGTTCGAGGGCGACGGCGGAGAAGTCGAGGCCGGTGACCTCCCAGCCCCGGGCGGCGAGCCAGATGGCGTTGCGGCCCTCGCCGGTGGCCAGGTCGAGGGCGTGGCCGGGGGCGCGGCCGGTGAGTTCGCGCACCACCCACCGGTTGGGCGCGGCGCCCCAGACCAGTTCACTCGCGGCGTAGCGGTCGTCCCAGCCCTGACTGTCCATGCGCTCCTCCGTTCGGCAGTCCTGTTCCGTCCCGGTCAACCTACCGGTCGGCCGCTGTTCGCCGCCCGGGTCGGTCCAGCGGGTGGACACCCTTGACGGCGAATATTGGTCCAGTCCAATCTGTTCAGTCGAGCACCCGTCAAGCACGTGTCACCCCGCCCGGTCGCCCCCACCGCGTCCGGGCCGGCTCCCCACGGCCCGTCCGGGCCACGCACCGCCGGAACCCCCACACATCCGGAGGACACCCCGCATGCACGACCGCGTCCTGCCCGCACGGCCCGACCTGCCCGCCGAGGGTCGAGCCGCCCGTCGGGCCGCCCGGCACAGACGGGCCACCGCACTCGCCCTGGCCGCCACGCTGACCACCAGCGGCGCCGCCCTCGCCCTCACCCTCGGCTCCGCCGCCGCCTCGCCGGTCAACCTGCTGGCCAACGGCGGCTTCGAGACCGGCACCCTGTCCGGCTGGAGCTGCTCCAACGGCTCGGTGGTCACCACCCCGGTGCACGGCGGGAGTTACGCGCTCAGCGGCGCCGCCTCCGCCTCCGACACCGCGCAGTGCCAGCAGACCGTCACTGTCCAGCCGAACACCAGCTACACCCTGGCCGGCTTCGTCCAGGGCAGCTACGTGTACCTGGGCGCCACCGGCACCGGCGTCAACGCCTCCAGCTGGACGCCCGGCGGGACGGGCTGGAACCAGCTGAGCAGCACCTTCACCACCGGCGCCACCACGACCTCCGTCACGGTCTTCACCCACGGCTGGTACGGCACCGGCACGTACTACGCGGACGACCTCACCCTGACCGGTCCGGGCGGGCCGACCTCCACCACCAGCCCGACGGCCACCGGCAGCCCCACGGCGTCCACCAGCCCGACGGCCTCGGGCAGCCCCACGGCCACCGGCTCGCCCAGCGGAAGTCCGACCGCGACGGGCTCCCCGAGCGGGAGCCCCACCGGCAGCCCCACCGGGAGTCCGACCGCGACCGCCACCGCGAGCGGCCCGGCCGGGGACGGCAAGGTCACCACCCCGACCGGCGTCACGGTCAGCAAGGTCACCTCCGGCGCCGTGGTGCTCGGCTGGCAGCCGTCCACCCTGAACGGCGACGACGGCCCGGTGGCCTACAAGGTGTGGTCCAACGGCCAGTTGGTCGCCACCTCGATGGGCACCTCGGTCGCCGTCAGCTCGCTGCGGCCCGGCCAGGCCTACACGTTCAGCGTCCAGGGCTACTCGGGGAGCCACGCCTCCGCCCAGTCCGCCCCGGTGAGCACCACGACCGCCGCGGCGCCCGCCCAACAGCCGGTCCGCGCGGCCTACTTCGACCAGTGGGGCATCTACGAGAACGCCTACTACCCGAAGAACGTCGACACCAGCGGCGCCGCGAACAAGCTGGACGTCGTCCACTACGCCTTCGCCAACATCGACCCCTCGAAGTTCACCTGCTTCCAGGCGGTGAAGGCCTCCGACTCGGCCAACGACTCCGACCCCAACGCCGGTGACGGCGCGGGCGACGCCTACGCCGACTACCAGGACGGCTACACCTCCGCCACCAGCGTGGACGGCAGCACCGACGGCTGGGACCAGCCGCTCAAGGGCAACTTCAACCAGCTGCGCCAGCTCAAGGCCAAGTACCCGAACCTGCGCTTCACCATCTCGATCGGCGGCTGGACGTACTCCAAGTACTTCTCGGACGCGGCCGCCACCGACGCCTCCCGGAAGGCCTTCGTCTCCTCCTGCGTCGACATGTTCCTCAAGGGGAACCTGCCGACCGGGGTCGCCGGTGACGCCTCCGGCGGCGCGGCCTCGGCGGCCGGCATCTTCGACGGCATCGACATCGACTGGGAGTACCCGGGCTCGGCCGGCGGCCACACGGGCAACCACTACTCCCCCGCCGACAAGCAGAACTACACCCTGCTGCTCAAGGAGTTCCGCACCCAGCTGGACGCCCTCGGCGCCGCCCAGGGCAAGCGCTACCTGCTGAGCGCCGCGCTGCCCAGCGGCCAGGACAAGATCGCCCAGCTGGAGACCGACAAGATCGGCGCCTACCTGGACTACGCCGACGTGATGTCCTACGACATGCACGGCTCCTGGGACGCCAAGGGCCCGACCAACCACCAGGACCCGCTGCACGACAGCCCGGCGGACCCGACCACACCGATCACCCCCGGCACCCGCAAGTACAACGTGGACACCACCCTCACCGCGTACACCGCCGGCCTGCCCGAGTACGGCGTCCCCGGCGGCTTCCCGGCGAACAAGATCGTGCTCGGCATCCCGTTCTACTGGCGCGGCTGGACCGGCGTCCCGGCCGGCGCGAACTACGGCCTGTACCAGAGCGCGACCGGCCCGACGGCCGCCAAGCCGCTCAGCCAGGAGGCCGGTCTGGCCGCCTGGAAGGAGCTCAACCCGACCGCCGCGCAGACCCATTGGGACCCGGTGACGGAGAGCAGCTGGGTCTACGACGGCACCAACTTCTGGACGGGTGACACCCCGCAGGCCGTCCAGGCCCGCGGCGCCTACGCCAAGGGCAAGGGCCTGGGCGGCCTGTTCGCCTTCTCGCTGGAGAACGACGACGCCTCCGGCACCATGCTCAACTCGATGGACAGCAGCCTGCGCTGACGTCGAGCCGGTCGAACGACCGACGCCGGTGGCCCCGTTCGGGACCACCGGCGCCGGCATCGGTCTCGGCCCCGGTTCAACTCTTGAGGTTGAGCGAGGGGAAGAGGTCCGTGAAGGGCTGGGTGGTGACCGAGACGCTCCGGGCGAACGGATCGTCGAAGTCCCAGATCATGAACAGCAGGAAGGCGATCAGCACGCTGAAACAGGCCGCCAGGATCAACTCCCTTGGGGTGCGCTGGATCTGCAGCGCGAACAGCATGCCGATGGTCACCACCGCCCCGCCGATCAGCCCGAACCACACCACGCCCGGCATGGTCGGCCCGGCGTTCTGGCCGCGCTGGTTGCGGGAGTCGGAGGCCTGGCTGATCCGGTCGGTGATCGGCTGGTAGGCCTGGGCCTCCAGCTCCGAGGCCGGCGCCCGGGAGACCACCTCGTTCTGGATCTTGTCCAGCAACTCGGTTCCCTTGTCGGTGATCTCACCGTTCTTGCCCATGTAGTCCCACTCGACGGTCACCACGTAGGTGACGTACGCGTCGACGTCGGCCCGGACCTGGTCGCGGAACTCGACCGGGTAGACCACCGCCCGGTCGCTGACCTCCCGCAGCGACTGGGCCTCACGGAACAGGTCGTCCTGGGCGGCGCCGCGCGCCTCCCAGACACCCGCGATGGCGAGGCCGAGGACGATCGCGTAGACCACTCCGATCATCATCGTGATGTACTCGATGACGTCCGGCGTCTCGTCGGTGTTCTCAACGACGCCGGTGCCGCGGCGCCGCAGCACCACCACCGCCAACACAACGGCACAGGCCGCCGCCAAGGCGATGATCAGCGCCACCCACTCGGACATGGGAACTCCCTTCTCTGGCTTGGCTCGTGACGTGAAAGGCGAACCCCCGGGCCCGCTCGACAGGACTCGACAGGAGGAGCCGGGGGAAGGTCGGGACGGGAGGCCGTCAGGACCCGGAACCACCGCGGCCGCGGCCACGACCCGGGCGCAGCGAGGCCGCCGCGAGCACCGCGGGGACGGTGATCAGCAGCATCGTGGTGGTGGTCGAGGCGCCGTGGTGCGGCGGCGCGACGGGCCCCGGTTTGGCGGCCCGCACCACCTTGAAGGAGGGATGCGCCGACGGCGTGGGCCGGGCCGGGCTCGGACGGGCCGGGCTCGGCAGCACGGGGCTGGGCGCCACCACGGCGGGGACCGTCGGGTCGGGCACCGCCGGAACCGGCACCACCGGTGGCGGTGGCGGAGCGGGGGCGGCGGGCGCCGGGGCCGCGGGCACGGCGGGCACCGCCGGGGGCGGTGGCGCCGGTGCGGGGGCGGGCGGCGGCGGAGACGCCGGGGCCGGGGGCGACGCCGGCGGGCTGGGGGCCGGGGGCGACGGGACCGCGGTCGGGGACGGCGTGGGGGTGGCGCTCGGGGTGGGCGTCGGCGTCGGGGTGTGGGTAGGGGTGGGGGTCGGCGTCGATGTGTGCGTAGGTGTCGGCGTCGGGGTCGGGGTGGGCGTCGGGGTGGGGCTCGGGCAGGGGTGCGGATGGTGGTGGTGATGGTGGTGCCCCCCGTGGCCCCAGTGCCACCAGCCGTCCCCAAGCTCCCCCTGCCCGTCGTCACCGGACCATTCGCCGCCGCCCCCGTGGCCGCCGGACCCGTGGCCGTCGGTCGGTCGCCCCGGCGCCGGCCGGAGCCCGGCCGTGCCGGAGGGCGAGGGCACCGCGGGCACCGTGCCGGCCGTCAGCGGCCGGTGGCAGTGGTGGTGGTCGTGCGGCGGCCGGGGCCCGTGGTGGCGGCCGACGTCGGGGGCGACGGTGACGCCGACCTCGACGTCCACGTCCACTCCGACGTCCACGCTGCCGCCCGGGCCCACCGTGGTGGACACGTCCGTCCCGGTGCACACGCAGGTGTCGACGGCCGCGCCGTTCGCGTGCCCGCCGGGGCGTTCGGCCCCCGAGGCGCTGGCCCCGCCGACCAGTGCGCACATCGCCACCACGCCGACCGCAGCGCCGATCAGCCGCGCCCGCCGACCGGGGACCGCGCCCCCGCCGCCGTGCCGCGGTATCCGTCGGTACTGCCGGCGCTGCGGCATGGGCTCCACACACCTCTCGGGTCGTCCGGGCAGGACGGAAGGGATTTGGCTGATCAGCCGACAGGAACGGACGGCAGTGGTCGGATCCGGATCAGAGCCGATCGGGTACGACCATGCGCATTCAGACGTGATCAGGCGGAGGGGGGGCCGCCCCCGGGGGGGGGGCGCCCCCCCCCGCGACACGAGCTAAGAGCGCCAGCCCGAGCCC